>NZ_JBSRUB010000007.1:0-204363 GCF_055129545.1 Acidiluteibacter sp.
ACCTGATTTTGAGTGAGAAGTATTTGGATTATTGCTTGGTCCGTTATTCTCATTTATGGCGCAAGAAACAGCATAATCTCCATAAATAGCAACAGAATATCCAAAATAATCATCTGAAGTTCGCTGAAAAGAAACAATCTTTTGCGTTTCTACCCACACTCCATTTACACCTCTTTCAAAAGTAAAAATTGCTCCTGCATCAGACGTCTGAATACTTATGACCGTATCCCAAGAATCCTCTGGTGCCCCTATCACGATTCGATCATTATGAATGGCTACTGATCTTCCAAAAAAATAGTAACCGTTTCGTAATCCTGCTGTTATTTTTTGGGTTTGTGTCCATAATCCAGCAGCATTAATGTTAAAAATGTATGCAGAGCCTGCAGAAAACATAAGGCTATTACCATTAACATCATGATCTTCTTGATGAGCCCCGACCAATATGGTGTTTCCGTCAAATGCAATCGCATAGCCGAAAAAGTCTTCTGCAGCTCTGTCATTAGATACTATTTTTTGAACTTGGTTCCAATTTCCAGCAGAATCAAGAGCGAAAACATACACTGAACCTGCATTGGAAAAAGTAGCAGTATTGGAGGTATCTTCATCTTCTTGGTGTGCTCCTACTATGATAGTATTACCTGAAATAGCTACTGAAAAACCAAAATAGTCACCTGCGGAACGATCCAATGCAGTTAGTTTGCTTACTTCTTGCCAACTACCTGCAGAATCTCTTTTGAATACGTATACAGCTCCCGCGTCTATTTTAGGATTTAAACCCAATGCGTCCTCATCTGCTGCATAAGCGCCTACCACTGCATACTCACCTGAGATCGCTACTGCATGTCCAAAAAAGTCATTGGTATCCCTATCTGATGGGACTAGCTTTTGCTGCTGAAACCAGTTTCCTGAGCCGTCTTTTTCATAAATATAAGCAGCTCCGGCATTTGTTAGAAAATTTAGACCTGATGTATCTTTATCCTGATTAGGCGCACCTGCTATCGCATAATCCTCAGTTATTCCAACAGAAGTACCCAAATTATCTTGAGCAGTTTGATCAGATGCTACCGCTTTAAAAGATTCCTTCAAGTTTTGGGCGGATAAACTGGTGCTAAAACCTACGGCTAGAGCAAAAGAGAATAAATAGACGAATACTTTTTTCATGATTTAGGAGACGAATAAACAGGTTAATAATTACAGCCCTTTCAAGAAAGACAAAAGTAGTTAATTTAACTGTTGATTTTTATACCGTTATATTTAAGCAAGGCTCTACTTACTTATATTAACCCCTATTGTTTATCGCTGTACTACTTTAAAATAATAAGGGTTAAATCAACATCTTACCGAACAGTTATCCTTTTATTACTAATGCTTTGTAGAATTAACAATATTAAAGCGAGGAGTCTCATAAAATCTAAAATACAGATTATACTTTAACCAACTAATCAAATTTTGAAATAACAAAGACTAAAAAATATTTATCATTATCTTTTAGTCTAAAAAAAATCTGCTATTTTGATTCATTCTGCTCCTCACCAAATTTATCTACAACGCAATGTTTATAGTTTAAAAACACGAATATTTTGCTGCGCTTCGATAAAAGAGTATTTTTGTCGTTTAATTTGAGAAAACTTAGATAAAAGGATGAAAGACCTATTTGATAAAATACACGACAATAGAGGGCCATTAGGGCAACACGCAAAAGAAAGTCACGGTTATTTTACATTTCCAAAGTTGGAAGGAGAAATTAAGAACCGCATGATTTTTCGTGGAAAAGAGCGATTACAGTGGAGTTTGAATAACTATTTGGGATTATCGAATCATCCGGAAGTTAGAAAAGCCGACGAGCAAGCTGCGAAGGATTGGGGAATGGGCTACCCTATGGGTGCTCGAATGATGTCGGGAAATACCAATTTCCATGAGCAATTGGAATCCGAATTAGCCGCATTTGTTCATAAAGAAGATGCCATCTTGGTTAACTTTGGTTACCAAGCGATGGTTTCATGTATTGATGCATTGGTTGATCGTAACGATGTGATTGTTTACGATGGAGAATCTCATGCTTGTATTATTGATGGTGTTCGTTTGCATCAAGGAAAACGTTATGTTTTTCAGCACAACAACATGGAAAACTTAGAAAAGCAATTGCAAAGAGCAACCAAATTAGCTGAAGAGCAAAATGGTGCTATCTTGGTGATTACTGAAGGAGTTTTTGGAATGTCAGGAAACCAAGGAAATCTAGTTGAAATAGTAGCGCTTAAGAAAAAGTACAACTTCAGAATCTTGTGTGACGATGCTCACGGTATCGGAGTAATGGGAGCTACAGGAGCAGGAACAGGAGAAGCTCAAGGTGTTCAGGATGAAATCGATGTTTACTTCGGTACGTTCGCAAAATCATTTGCTAGTATTGGTGGTTTTATCGCATCTAACGAAGATATTGTTGAATATTTGAGGTACAACATGCGTTCTCAAATTTTCGCCAAATCATTGCCAATGCCATTGGTCGTTGGTGCATTGAAAAGATTAGATATGATCAGAACAATGCCTGAATTGCGTGAAAAATTGTGGACGATTGCAAATGCATTGCAAAGCGGATTGAAAAATGCAGGTTTAAACCTTGGAACGACCAATACGCAAGTCACTCCGGTTATTTTAAGTGGTGGTTTAGGTGAAGCAACGAACCTTACGTTTGACTTAAGAGAAAATCACAACCTCTTCTGCTCTATCGTGGTTTATCCTGTTATTCCTAAAGGAATGATTATTCTAAGATTGATTCCAACAGCAATGCATACGTTGGAAGATGTAGAATACACCATTGAAACATTTAAGAAAGTAAAAGAAAAATTAGAAGCTGGAGAGTATAAATCAGATACGATCGCAGCAGTTTAATCTCTTTAGACCTACAAGTAAAAAAGCGAGCAGTTAGTTTTATCTAACTACTCGCTTTTTTACTTTTCAATTATAACAACTGTTAGTTAGTCGGTTATAACAACCAATGGTTAGTTTTCAAATTATTAAAAACCTAAAAATAATATCCAACAATAGATTTTGCTTCGCAAAATCTCATTAATAATTAACAATTCACCATTATCAATTATTACTTAAACGGTGTCAACGCTTTACTCAGTGAATTGTATAAATTAGCGCTAATCGGCCATAAAGGCAATCGAACATCATCTCCACAAATAGTCAGAATTTGTAAAGCTGCTTTCACTCCACCTGGGTTTCCTTCAGCGAACAACATTCCTATAATGTTGAATACTTTGTAATGATCCTCCTGTGCAGCGACTGCATCATTATTTAACGCATTGTTCACCATTTTTGAGAAAGTGGCCGGCAATGCATTTGCAACTACAGAAATAACCCCTTCGCCTCCACTTGCGATAAACGGCAATGCCAATGCATCATCTCCTGAAACTAAATAAAAGTCTTTAGGCATAGCCTGCTTAATCGCCATGGCTTGCTCTAAATTTCCAGAGGCTTCCTTGATTCCAATAATATTTTTAAAGTCATTGGCCAACCTCAAGGTCGTTTCTGGTAAAATATTACTAGCGGTTCTTCCAGGAACATTGTATAGAAAAATAGGCTTAGGAGCCACTTTAGCCAAAGCTTTATAATGCTGATAAATTCCTTCTTGAGTTGGTTTATTATACATCGGACTCGCTGATAAAATGGCATCAATACCTGTAAAGTCAGTTTCCTGCATTGTTTCTATTAACTCTTGAGTATTGTTACCACCAATCCCAATCATAACCGGGACACGTTTATCAACCGATTTGATTACCTGAGCTACCACTTTCTTCTTTTCCTCTTTTGTTAAGGTGACCGACTCTCCAGTAGTTCCCAAAACAACTACATAATCGATGCCTCCCTCAATGATGTAATTCACTAAATTGTCTAGTCCTTTATAGTCGACTTCTTTGGCCTTATTGAAAGGTGTTACAATGGCAACACCAGTTCCTGAAAATTTTCTTTTCATACTATTTAATTATACTCAAGTAATGTTTTAATTGTTGAATCAGATAAGGGATTGTTTTTTCTTTTGAAATATCAATCGTCAAATCACAAACTTCCGCCCTATAGGTGATGGTAGAACCAACTTTAAATCGAGCTTTAGACAACGATGTAATGTATCTGATTGGAAAATAAGATTTTATGGTGCAATCTATTAATATATCAAATTCAGTATTGATAAAATGCCTGCATTCTTTCTTTTGAGGAACATACAGCCAGTTGACATCCTTTTTGTTGAAGTAATTGTAATCCAATTCTTGTTTGGCTTTATCAAACAATTCTTTGTTGCTGATATATCCCAACGTCTCCACTTTCATTCGTTCTTCTTTTAAGAAACGAGCAAAGTCTCGAATCGTTTTGTCTGTTTGAACATCAAAATGATACACAATCCCCACCGTTTTTGCTGATTCTAATCCGGTAGACCTCACCTCTCGCTTTAGCTTAGCTATTTTGCTTCTTAGCAACAAGTTTGCTGCCTTCGTTTTTAAATTATCAATCAATGCGTTTTCTCTTATTTAATGACGATGTCAGATACGATTGGTTTACCCAGATCACCATTCAGTTTTTCTATCAATTTAGATTTTGCCAAATTTAGCTCATGTTTCAATGCGGATGAATCCAATTCTAAGTGAAGCACCTTATTTTTTAAATATATTTCTTTGGTGTGTTTTGAAATCATTCTGCCTACAATCTTTTCCCAAGATTGAATCAACTCTACTTCGTCTAACTTATTGGACAAGCCATAAGCTCGCAGCATTTTATCAATTAATTCTTTTAATGGGGCTTCATTCTTCTGTGACATCTACGCTTCCTTTGTTTACCACGAAAGTACGACAATCTATCTCCAATTCCTTAAATATGTCTGAGAGTCTTTTTTCGTGTGTGTCGGTTATAAAAATTTGTCCAAAATCATTGCTGCTTACTATTTCCATCAGTTTCGCCACTCGCTTATCATCCAATTTATCATAGATATCATCCAATAATAAGATGGGTGGAATTTCAACGATTTTCTGAATGTATTCGGCTTGCGCCAATTTCAACGCCAACAAATAGGTTTTCTGTTGTCCTTGTGAACCAAATTTCTTAATTGGAAAGTTGTCAATAGTAAATTCTAAATCATCTTTATGCACTCCAACAGTCGAATAACTCGCTCTTCTATCGCTATTTCTAGCATTGACTAAAGCCTCCTTAAAATTAAAATCATTCAGTTGAGATACATATTCTAAACTCACAACCTCATTATTTTCAGCTATAAAAGTATAATACTTTTGAAAAATAGGAATGAAATTCTCTATGAAGTAGGCCCTTCCTTGGTGCACTTTTTCCCCGTGATGAATCAATTGTTCATCCCAAATGGACAAACTGTCTTCATCAAAGCTTCTAATCTCTGCAAACTTCTTTAATAGTCGGTTTCTTTGGGCAACCGCTTTATTGTATTGCATGAGGTGTTCTAAATAAGGCCGATCATATTGACTAATGATTAAATCTAAAAATCGTCGACGAACATCACTTCCATCTAGTATCAGTGAAGAATCAGAAGGCGAAATCATCACCAACGGCAACAAACCAATATGATCCGAAATCCGAGTGTAGTCTTTCTTATTGCGCTTAAATTGTTTTTTCTGCCCCCTTTTAATTCCGCAGTAGATGCTTTCATTTTGATCCAATCGAAGAAAATCCCCTTGAACAACCATAAAAGGTTCATCATGACCGATAATTTGGGAATCTGCAGGGTTGAAATAACTTTTACTAAAGGAAAGGTAAAAAATAGCATCCAGCAAATTGGTTTTTCCACCTCCATTATTCCCAACAAAACAGTTTACATTGGAATGTAAATCCAACGATGCTTCCTTGTAATTTTTGAAATTGAGAACTGAAATATTCTTTAAATGCATGCGCCTGTTTTTGTGCTTTACAAAATTAAGCAAACGAATACTTTGAAACATGCGACTTAAAAAATTTGTCGATTGTAAAAAAAAAGTATTTTTGCACCCTTATAAACAATTGAATTATGGCTAAGCACAAAAACGAAGAAGAAGAATTATTTGTAGATGTTGAAGAAGTATATGGTAAGACAGAAACATTTATAGAAGAAAATAAAACGCCAATTATTTCAGTAATTGTTGGAATAGTGGTGGTTGTAGCAGGATACTTTGCTTATGCAAATTTCGTAGCTGCTCCAAACGAGCAAGAAGCAAAAGAGCTAATGTTTACTGCTGAGCAGTATTTTGCTCAAGATTCTTTGAATAAAGCAATCTATGGAGATGGCGTAAATCTGGGCTTTTTAGAGATTCAAGATCGATTTGGAAGCACTAAAGCAGGAAATTTAGCCTCTTATTACTTAGGAATATCTTTTTTACGTAGTGGACAATTCGAAAAAGCAATTGATGCTTTGGAAGATTTTAGTAGTGATGATATTTTAATTAGTTCAATTGCATTAGGAGCACAAGGTGATGCCTACATGGAATTGGGTGATAAATCAAAAGCAGCTAGTTTTTATTCGAAAGCGGCAAAAGAAAATGCCAATGAGTTTACTTCTCCTATTTACTTCATGAAAGCTGGAATGGCATACGAAGAAGCAGGTGAATACACAGACGCTTTGAATGCATTTAAAGCCATTAAAAAAGATTACAGCGCAACTGCTGAAGGTAGCGAAGTTGAAAAATACATTGCTAGAGTAGAAACTTTTATCAACTAGAAAAATATGGCTACAGCCAATTTATCAGCATACAATATAGAAACAGTTCCGAATGCGCAGACTATGCGATTCGGAATTGTTGTTTCAGAGTGGAACGAAAAGATTACTTCAGGACTTTTAAACGGTGCCAAATCAACTTTGATGAAGCATGGAGCCCTTGAAGATAATATTACCATTATTACTGTTCCAGGAGCATTTGAGTTGCCACTAGGTGCTCAAACCCTACTAGAAAATACTGATGTAGAAAGTGTCATCTGTTTGGGTTGTGTGATTCAAGGAGAAACAAAACACTTCGATTTCGTTTGCCAAGGAGTAACCAAGGGCATTGTAGATGTCAGTATCAATTACAATCGACCTGTTATTTTTGGTGTATTGACTGACAATACAGAACAACAAAGCATTGACAGAAGTGGTGGAAAACTAGGCAACAAAGGGGACGAAGCCGCTGTTACAGCCATTAAAATGGTCGAACTACAAAGAAGATTCGAAAAAAAGGCCTAATCTAGTTTAATTAGATTGGCCTTAATGTCGTGTTCATGGATTAATTGTTCAGTAAATTTATTCTGTCCAAAAGGAATTAGGATATTTAGTTGGCCATTTTTAAGATCAGCCATAGTAGACAATAGCTTCCATTTACTGACAATCTGATTCACATCGTCTGTTTTCTGCGCAATCTCAAAATAATGCTTCCCTTTTCTGTTTCTAGCAGTGATATCAGGAGTAAATTCAATATCTGAATCTTTCATCTTGAATTGAAAAGGAGACTCATAATCGCTAGAAACGGATTTAATCTCTTCAAACCCTGTTCGCTTTACTTTAAGTAATGCTGAATCCATTAATTGATTAAAATTCTTATTTGATCTGGAAGTCTGTAACATAATATATTTGATATTTAGAAAGTTAATATTATCCATTAACCCTCAAAAATCATTCCGACCATTCAATTCCTTTTTAATCCGTGATAATAAGAAGACTTACAGCTCTATTTCTTTTTTGTTTTTGCAGCCTTGAGTAATTGATTCCTCATTGTGATAAATGTAATCAACAGCACAAAAAAGACGATCGGTCCAGCAATCTGATCCATTTCATTGTGGTAAACATGAACCACCACTGCTCCTGCCATAATAATTGAAAGACCTGCAGCGGCAAATAAGCGTACTTTAGGAATCAATAGACCAATTGCAGCTGAAAGCTCCAGAAATCCAAGTAAAAGCATCAACCCGATAGGAATATCGTAACGCTCAAAATTGTCTACCATCATTTCAGTTCGCATCAGTTTACTAAACCCTGCTGCAACGAAAACAACAATCAGTAAAATTGTAATAATGTTTAATGTAATTTTTTTTGCTTTAGCTGTCATAATACTCATATTTGTTTCTGCAATTTAATTTAAAAAATCTAGAAATTAAACTGCCCCAATAAAATCAACTACATAATATTAAAGAATGAACCAAAGTTTGAGTAAATACGCGCCTTACCTCCTATTTTTATTTGCGATTGCCTTGTATTTCAATACCATTAATCACGGTTATGTTTTGGATGATTTCTCGTTGATCAAAGAGAACTTTGTAGTTAAAAAAGGATTTGAAGGCATTCAAACCATTTTTACTACCCATTACAGATATGGTTATGGCTTTCAATCAGGCTCTCTCTATCGCCCAATTTCGCTCTCAATTTTTGCGATACAATGGGAGTTATTTCCTGATCAACCTTGGTTTCCTCACCTCATAAATGTATTGCTATACGCTTTATCAGGAGCTTTACTTTACAAATTACTCATCAAATGGATGGATCCGATGGTTTCACTCATCGCAACCGCACTTTTTATTGCACACCCACTCCACACCGAAGTCGTTGCGAACATTAAAAGCTTGGATGAAATTCTTTCCTTGTTACTCTTATTGATTTTATTAGTCTATCTCCATAAATGGTTAGAAGGCAAGGATAAAAAGCACCTACTCTTTTCTGTCCTTGCATTTTTCATTGCTTTACTGGTGAAAGAAAGTGCCATTACTTTCCTTGGCATCATCGTTTTAGTGCTATACTTTTTTGAAAAGCAAACGTTTGGCGAAAGCTTAAAGAAATTACTTCCTTTTATTATACTCTTAGTTCCTTATTTCATCATGCGATTCAATGCACTGAAATCATTGACTTCAGCAGCTCCAGTTACCCAAATAGACAATATGCTAGTTGGCATCGATTCAGTTGGTGATTCATTCGCTACTAAAATCTACTTAATGGGATTGTACTTGTATAAAATCATCTTCCCCTATATTTTAATGAATGACTATTCCATTCGTCAAATTCCAGTAATTTCTATTACCGATTGGCAGTTCTTATTATCGGTAATTGTGATCCTTATTTTGGCAGTAATTGCTTTTCAATCTACTAAAATGAAAGGTTTAATTGGATTCGGTATTTTATTTTATGTCATAACCTTAAGCATATCATCCAATTTAATTCTGACCATCGGAACACACTTTGGCGAACGATTGGTTTTTCTTCCAATTTTAGGATTTTGCATTGCAATTGGGTATTTAATCCAGCAATTAATCCAACATAAAAATTATAAGTCAATTGGAATTATCGGAACCACTGCGATCTTACTTCTATTCTCTGGAAGAACCATCAGTAGAAATAAAGCATGGAAAAGTGATATCATTCTTTATTCAACCGACATTAAAAATTGCCCAAATAGCGCCAGATGTAACTATAGTTATGCATTGGAGGTAATGAAAGAAAAAGCAGTTAAAACCAGTAATCCTCAAGAAAAACAGCAGTATTTTGAGGAGGCTGAAAAACACTTTCTAAACGCGATTGAACTGAATCCTAGCTATTCTGACGCTTATGGAAACCTCGGTTTATTGAAGTATCGAACGAAAAAATACCCAGAAGCGGAGAAATACTATTTAAAAGCCATTGAACTAAATTCAGGAAATGCTACTGTACTTTCTAACCTTGGCGCTATCTATTTTGAAATGAAACAATATGAAGCGGCTAAAAACACTTATTTAAAAGCGTTAAAGGCCAATCCGAATATGGCAGACGCCAATGCCAATATGGGAGCAACATTGGCTACGCTGGGACAGCTACAAGCTTCTATTCCCTATTTCACGAAGGCCATAGAATTGAACCCTTCCAATGTTCAAAATTATTATTTCTTAGGAATTACCTACCAGAATATAGGTAATGCTGCTAAAGCAAAAGAATATTTGGATCAGTACAATCAAATGAAGTAGATCGATCGTATTTATATTTCATACAAAGAATCTGTATATTTACGTTTTATAAATATAGAACCATGGCAGTATTTACAAGTTCACTTCCGGATGATGTTTTGGCTCAGCTTTCTGCTCAAGCAGAACGGCTCTCAGTACCTAAAAATAAACTCATAGAAAAGGCTCTTCGTGTCTACCTAGAGCAGCTTACACGCTTAGAATACATCCATTCTTTTTCAAAAGCCGCAAAAGATCAAGACATGATCTCCCTTGCTGAAGAAGGAATGGCTGACTATCTGAAACAAATAGAGATCAATGAAAAAGGGTGAGCTTTGGTATGCTAACTTAAGTCCTAGCAAAGGAAGTGAGCAAAGAGGTCATCGTCCAGTTTTAATAGTAAGTGGTAACCTCGTTAATAAATATGCGCCGGTTATTCTCATTTGTCCATTGACCACAAAAATAAAATCCTATAAAGGTGATGTGATTTTGGAACCTACTAAAGACAATGGCTTAGTTGAAACTTCAGAAGTATTGGCCATGCACTTAAGGTCTGTTAGCCGAGATCGACTAGACAAATGCATAGGAAAAATAAATCCTGAAGAACTCTCTACTATTAGAAAATCGCTTCAGGATTTATTGACATTAGATTGATTCTAATCTATTTATGTTTCAACAATTCAGGGTATTTTGCCTCAAATCGTTCTAATCTTGGAATAGAAACCTTTTGAATGTAAGGGTTGCTTGGATTGTTCCGTTCGTAATCTTGGTGATACTCTTCAGCTTTATAAAAAGTTTGAATCGGCTTCACTTCTGTCACAATTTTATTTTCGAAAACATTTTTGGTTTCCAACTCTTCGATATAAGATTCAATGATTTTTTGTTCATTCACATTGTTATAAAACGCAATAGAACGATATTGAGTCCCTCGGTCAGGTCCTTGCTGATTTAACGTAGTAGGGTCATGAGATCCAAAAAATACAACAACCAATGTTTTAAAATCTACTTTAGTCGTATCATAATACACTTCAACAGCTTCAGCATGAGAAGTCGCTCCTGCGCTCACTTGCTCGTAGGTCGGATTCTTTTCATTTCCTCCAGCGTAACCTGAAACGACTTCCACTACCCCATTTACTTCTTCAAAAACTGCTTCTACACACCAAAAACATCCACTTGCAAAATAAGCTTTACTCAATCCTTTCAAATCTTGTGGAGCTTCCTTTTTAGAAGTTTGCTGGTCATTAGAATCAGGTTTAGAATTGCCACATGCAGCAACTAAAAATAATAATACAATTGAAGTGTAAATGGTATTTTTCATATGCTATTTACGGTAAAGAGTTCTTAAAAGTTTGATAAGAACTTGGTGAATAATAAGTCGTGTCACATCCGAGCTCAATGGCTTTGTTTTCAATTTCTATGACTCTATCAGCTGCAGGAGGGTGTGTACTCAAGAATTTTGGAATAGTGCTTCCGCCGGCTGCGCTTAATTTCTCAAAGAAAGTCTTTGCACCATCGCATCTATAAGGCGTTTTTGATAAATACTCTACAGAATAAGCATCTGCTTCTGACTCCGCATCACGGCTAAAAGCCAAACCTGCAGTATTTCCTGCTACACCTGCTAAAATCTGAGACAATTGGCCTGGTTCTTTTCCTAGAACTATGTTTAACAGCAAGCTAATACCATATTGGCGTTGCATTTGCTTTACAGAATGACGTCGGTCAGCATGTGCCATTTCATGCCCCATCACTCCCATCAAGTCATCTTCATTATCCAAATATTTAATTAGACCAGTATAAAAGAAGATATAACCACCTGGAGAGGCAAAAGCGTTCAACACACTATCATCATTGATGATGTATACTTCCCAAGCAAACTCATCTTTATACCCAATCTCTCCTGTATTTAAGATACTGTCTTTTAAACCTCTTATATACTGATAAGCAAAAGGGTATTGAGTTTCATCTAGAACTGGATATTCAGCTGGATTTGCAAAAATCTCCGCTTTCAATTGAGCTCCCAACTCTTTATCTTGAGCCGGAGAAAATAACAATACCGTTTCTTTATTGTCGTCCTTTTTACATGCTGTAAAACTTAGCGCCACAGCCAATACTAATGTAATTCTTTTGATCATTTTTATAAATTAAAAGTTTTCACAAAGGTGCATCAAAGTCTTTAAATTTAAAAGTCTTCTTCGTTTTCACCCTCATTTGAGTAGAGCATTGACTGAAATAAATCGTTAAATCGCAATTTAGTCTCCATTTGCTTTCTTCCCAATAAGGAATATTCAGCCAATCCATGCAATAGGAATTCCATCATTAAAAACTGCTCTTCTTTAGGCATGTCTTTGAATTTTGAATCAATCAATACTTTCATTCCGGGTATATTACTCAATTCCTCTTGATAAATTATATCAGAATAATCTGTTTCTATATCAATTACATTATTGGAGAATGAGTTAAGTATAGCGTTATACTTTTCTGCTTCAATTGATTTATTCTTTTTCAAATCCTTCAATTCAGGAAAGTAATTGGTCACCATGGTTCGAATAGCAGCCTGAACAATCGCATGAGCCACGTTTACTGCGCCTTCTTGCTCCCCTTCATACACCATTTCAATTTTTCCTACAATCGCAGGCACTACATTCATTAAATCAGCAATACGAGCAGTCGTTTTCTTTTCACCATTTATAATGCTTCTTCGCTCTGCCGAACTAATCATACTTTCGTAAGCGGCAATGGTCAAACGAGCTGAAACACCACTTTTAGCATCTACAAACTCACTTTTTCTTGCCTCAAAAGCAATTTGCTCCAATAAGTCTTTTAAGAGTTCAGGAACGGTAACAATTTCTTTTTGAGAGTTACTCAATTTCACTTCTTGCGAAGTAATTTCTTTGGCCAAAGTGATGTTCTTTGGGTAATGCGTCATGATTTGACTTTGAATTCTATCCTTTAGTGGAGTGATAATCGCCCCTCTATTGGTATAATCTTCTGGATTGGCAGTAAATACAAATTGTAAATCAAGTGGTAATCTTAATTTAAATCCTCTAATTTGTATATCGCCTTCTTGCAAAATATTAAACAATGACACTTGGATTCTAGCTTGTAAATCAGGCAATTCATTGATGACAAAAATTCCACGATTTGCACGAGCAATTAATCCAAAATGAATGACACGCTCATCGGAGTAGTCCAACTTTAAGTTAGCTGCCTTAATCGGGTCAACATCACCAATCAAGTCAGCAATACTTACATCAGGTGTCGCCAATTTCTCCGTATATCGATCACTTCTATGCAGCCATTCGATCGGTGTTTTATCCCCTTCATGCAGTAACTTTTCTTTCGCATAAAATGAAATGGGATTAAACGGATCATCATTAATTTCTGACCCTTTAACAATTGGCACATATTCATCTAACAATTGAACCATCAATCTAGCAATCTTCGTTTTTGCCTGACCTCTTAATCCCAATAGATTAATGTTGTGTTTGGCTAAAATGGCTCGCTCAATACTGGGAATTACAGTATCCTCGTATCCATGTATTTCTTTAAAAATTTGCTCTTTTGATTTTAATTTACCCAACAAATTGTCTCGTAATTCGTCCTTTACTTTTTTGGGTTGATATCCACTTTTCTTTAATTCTCCAAAAGTGGTAATTTGCGTTAAGTCGCTCATATATTTCTCTTTTTATTTCGTTCGTAATCAGCGAATATAAATCCACCTAATCCATCTAAACCTGAATAAAATGCTTTCCCATTATTGGCTTCTGTAAATTGCTCTACAAATTTCTGCAAATAAGGATCTTCAGCAATCATAAATGTGGTGATTGGTATTTTCAACTTTCGACATTGCGCAGCTAAGTTCACTGTCTTGTTTAATATCTTGGGATCTTGCCCCCAACTGTTTTGATAATATTCTCCATTTTCTATGATACAGGTTGGTTTTCCATCTGTTATCATTAAAATTTGCTTGTTGGAAGACTTCTTTCTTCTTAATAAATCCATTGCTAACTCAAGGCCTGCAACTGTATTGGTATGGTATGGACCCACCGTTAAATAAGGCAAATCTTTAATTTGAACTTGCCAGGCATCATTTCCAAACACTACAATATCTAAACTATCCTTTGGATAACGGGTCGTAATAAATTCTGCCAGAGCCATCGCCACCTTTTTGGCAGGAGTAATTCGATCTTCACCATACAATATCATGGAGTGAGAGATATCAATCATTAATACAGTAGACAACTGCGTTTTATGACGTGTTTCCATTACCTCCAGATCATCTTCTGTCATTTGAAAATCTTCAATTCCGTGATTGATTTGTGCTTTTTTAAATGATTCTGTAAAGTCAATCTGTTCAAAACTATCACCAAATTGAAAAGGTCGTTTATTAGAAGTAGACTCCTCACCTTTACCAACATGCTTGGTTTGGTGATCACCGCTAGTGCCTTTTTTCATCTTTCCAAAGATCTGATCCAATGCTCGCTTTCGGATCATTTGTTCCGTCTTAGATGTAATCTTTGAAGTGGAATCTTTCGGGTCAGTTCGAAGTAAACTCTTTTTTTCTAAATCCTTACGAAAGTCATCTAACGTATAATCATCGTCAGTAATGTGGTGTTCAGCATCCAATTGTTTCATCCAATCAAATGTCTCTTCTACATCACCTGAAGTATAAGTCATTAACTCTAAAAAAAGCTTCAACAAACGCTCAAAAGGCGTCTGAGTGTTATCTTCTGTAAATTCACTAAATCGGAATCCAATCATAATTTTAAAATTACAACTTTAAACACCTTTCTAATGGCTTTGTTTTAATAAAAAAGGTTAATGAGAAGACTAATAAAATTTAATCTGTATATTTTCACTATCAAATGAAACGATATATAACTAGTGTCATTTTCTCATTATTATTTTTGCACCTTTCGGCGAAAGAAAAATGCATTGATATTTCTTATTTAGAAGATTTTAGAAATGTCGCCTCCACTTCCATCATTATTGAGGATAGTAAAGATAAACTGCTACCCGGTGACGCCATTGATTATTTCATACGTGCTCAATGGAGCGATTCTTCTGGAAATACAATCCCCAATGTCAACTTTACAACCTCCACTTTTTGGCAAATCATAAAAGTGTGTAATCCATCAGAATTTGAAAATGATTACTTGATTCAATTAGCAAGACCACTTACCAATGTAGTAGAATTATATCAATACGACTCAAAAGGTCAATTTATACAAAGTCAAATCACTGGAGACAATCTAGTTTATGAAAGCAGACCCATTTTTGACAAAGATTTTATATTCCCTTTTAAATTAAAAGCCAATGAAAGTCAGTATTTAATCGCAAAATTAAAAAGCGATGGAGAAGTATTAACGCTTTCAATGAAAATTTGGGAAAATGATGCTTACATCAGTTTTATCTCAAAACACAATCTTTTTCAAGGATTTTACTATGGACTCTTACTATTTGTAGCACTCTTTTTCATTTTTGTCGGCATTGCCTTAAACCAACGATTGTATTTTTATTTTGTAGCCTATGTTTCACTATTGTTTTTCATGCAATTTTCCATAGATGGATATGCCTTTCGATACTTATGGCCAAATAACACTTGGTTTGCAAATCATGCCATTGTAATCTTCGCTACAAGTTCAGTGATATTCTTACTTACCTATGTGCGGGCATTTCTTCAACTATACAAAGGTCTATTCAACAAGTTATTTAGTGTATTTATTTTTCTTTTATTTATATGCTTGGGGCTCGGATTCATGTCCAATTCATGGTATGTGATTTCTTTCCCATTGATCAATATTCTTGCATTCTTGAGTTCATTTTTATTTTTGGTAGGTGTCTTTATTAATTACAAGGAATCTAAAAAGCTAGATCTAGCATTTACATTGGCGTTTATTTCTGTACTAATCGGTGGCATCACCTTTATTTTAATTAATGTAGGTGTTTTTGAAAGTGATTTTTTAAAGGAAAATGCCATTAAGATAGGTTCTGCTTTTGAAATTGGGTTTCTTTCTATAGCTATGGCAGGTAGATATAGAGACGTTCAGCTGCAAAAAGAACAGGCACAACAAGAAGCATATGATCGATTGGATGAAATATCGAAGATCAAGCAAGAACAAAATGTGTATTTAGAAGAACAAGTAACCTTTAGAACACAAGAAATTAGTCTTAAAAATGATGAACTATCGAAGAAAAATCGCGAAATCATTGATTCAATCAATTATGCAGAACGATTAGAGGACAGCATCCTACCTACAAAAACTAATTTTCTAAAAGGATTCCAGGATGGATTCATTCTATATGTACCAAAAGACATTGTTAGTGGTGATTTCTATTTTAGAGAAGACATTGGTGAGTATTCGATCATCGCAGTAGCAGATTGCACCGGTCATGGGGTTCCTGGTGCTATGCTAAGTATTGTGGGACACAATTCTCTTAATCGTTGTATCAATCAATACGGTTTAAGAGAATCAGACGCCATCCTCAACAGATTGACTGAAATGGTGGAAGAACTATTTAGTAAAGGAAAAAAGCAAATTCAGGATGGAATGGACATTAGTTTGATTGTCTTGAACAATCAAACTAAAACCTTACAGTTTTCTGGCGCATTCAATGGTTTATACTTGATTCGAAACAATGAATTAATTGAATTTAAAGGAAATAAACAACCAGTTGGCCACTTCTTTAAACGAGTACCATTTAAAAAGGAAATCATACAATTGGAAGAGAATGATTGCCTATACATGACATCTGATGGATATCCTGATCAATTTGGCGGACCTAGAGATAAAAAGTTAAAAATTAAAGTTCTTAAAGACCTATTTCTTGATAACCATACTAAAAGCGGGAAAGATCAGCTAGAATTACTTTCTAATTACTTTTTTGAATGGAAGGGAAATAAAGAACAAATTGATGATGTATGTGTGGTTGGAATAAAAGTTTAAATCGGAAATACTTGTCCCGCAAGTTGAACACTTTTAGAAAACACCTCTAAATCCAATCCAGTTTTTATGTTCTTTTCAGTAAAATATTCCACCATCTTTTCGGTTGGCATATTGCCAGTCAGCTCATCTGCCGCCATTGGGCATCCACCAAAGCCTTTGATTGCGCCATCAAACTCTCTACAACCATTATCATAAGCAGCAGCAACCTTTTCCTCCCAAGTATGTGGAGTGGTGTGCAAATGCGCTCCAAAACGTGTCTTTGAAAACTCAGGGATCAGCTGCGAAAACAGACTACTAATATTCTCAGAAGAAGAAACACCGATAGTATCGGAAAGCGCCAACTTAGCCACTCCTAACCCCACTAACTTCTCTGCCCACTCCGTTACCACATCTGGATGCCATAAATCGCCGTAAGGGTTTCCAAATGCCATTGAAATGTAGACAACCAAGTCCTTATTGTGCTTCAAACAACCATTTTGAATCGCTTCTACCTTTTTCAACGATTCCTCAATAGAAGAGTTCGTATTTCGTTGCTGAAAAGTCTCCGAAATAGAAAACGGAAATCCCAGATAATCGATTTGATCAAATTGAAATGCATCAATTGCACCTCTTTCATTGGCTATAATTGCCAATAGTTTAGATTTTGTAGCATTTAAGTTCAATTGATTCAATACTTCAGCAGTGTCCCTCATTTGAGGAATTGCCTTAGGAGAGACAAAACTTCCAAAATCAATCGTATCAAAACCTACAGTTAATAACTGATTGATGTAGTTCACTTTCTCCTTGGTTGGAATAAAGTCATGCAACCCTTGCATGGCATCTCTTGGGCATTCAGTTAACTTAATCATGAGCTTTGTTTTTTATAATAATTCGCAATTTCCTTATTAATTCTCAAAACAGTGCCTGGGCCACCAAAAATAAATCCACTATAGATTTGAAGCAGATCAGCTCCTGCTTCCAATTTTTCAATAGCATCAGCACCAGTTTGAATACCGCCAACACCAATCACTACAAACCCATTATTAGAATTTGACTTTAAATATTTGATAACTTCTTTTGACCTTTCAGTTAATGGTTTTCCGCTCACTCCTCCAGCACCTATCGCCTCCACTTTTTGAGTTGAAGTCTTTAGTTTTGATCGATCTATTGTTGTGTTGGTGGCAATTACTCCATTGATTTTGGTGGTACGCACAATCTCAATTATATCATCCAATTGACTATTGGTCAAGTCTGGAGCAATTTTAAGCAATATAGGTTTAGGGGCTGCTTTTTGTTGATTTAAAACCTGAAGACCATTTAATAAATTAGTCAACGGCTCTTTCTCTTGTAAATCCCTCAAATTAGGCGTATTTGGAGAACTCACATTCACTACAAAATAATCTACATAGTCGAAAAGTGCTTTAAAACAATACGTATAATCATCCATTGCATTTTCATTCGGAGTAACCTTATTTTTGCCAATATTTCCTCCAACAATCAATCCCTTAGGTCTATTTTTTAGTCGCTCGACAGCCTCGTCTACTCCACCATTATTAAAGCCCATCCGATTAATCAACGCTTCATCCTGCGGCAAACGAAACAATCGAGGCTTTGGATTGCCCTCTTGTGGTTTTGGAGTTAAGGTTCCAATCTCTATAAAACCAAACCCAAAAGCAGTTAACTCTTCATATAATTTTGCATCTTTATCAAAACCAGCAGCTAAACCAACAGGATTCGGAAAATTCAAGCCTATTAGCTGCTTAGAAAGCAAATTTGATTTGAATGTATAGTTTTTAATTGCTAATTTTCTGAACCATTCATACTGAAAAGTAGCTTTAATAAGCTTAAAAGTAAAGTGGTGAACTTTTTCAGCGTCAAATTTAAAGAGAACAGATTTGATAAGAGAGTACATAGAATATTATTTTGAATGCAAATTTAAGTACAAGTAAACTAATACACACCAATTATCCCTTAGATATTGACACATACAGATAATTTAGTAACTGAGAATTTAGAATTGATCCAAGAATTTCCGTCTGTGATGCTCTATAAATTTTCCGGCAATAAACTCTATTTCAAATTCAAAGAAGGGTCTGACATAGAGCTGGATGAAATGATAGAACTAACCAATACTTTTATTCCATATGCTGAAAAGGGATATCGATTTCTAATCACAGACTCTAGAGTAATGAACTACAATATATCCGCTGAAGCGCGAGAATATGTGGCCAATCACAAGAGAGCGCCAGAATTGGGATTAAGAAGTGCACTGATTGTAAATAGTATCGGAACTCGTTTACTTGCTAATTTTTTTATTCGATTCAACAAACCGAATATCCCTACACGTCTATTTAACAATGAGGTAAAGGCACTAGAATGGTTGAATTCTATTGATTAAAGACTTCAAACGTATTATCGTTATAAAACACAATAATCTTTTCTATTTGCTTTCCTTTTGAAGGAGGCTTAACAGATTCATTCTTTAAAATCTGAGCACTGTCTTCTTGTTCTGTGGATTCTAATTTATTTGATTCTTCTTTTTCTATTTTAGAAGTTGTTGATTCCTGGATAGATTCTTCTAGAATTTCGTTTTCCCTTTCTGACCGAACTTCAACCTCCTTCGGGTTGGACTGTTTTCCATTAATTAACCACTGAGCATCTATTTTTGGGTAGTGCTCCATGATCTTTTGAATGAAGTCTAAACTTGGCTTATTTCTTCCACTTAATATGTGTGAAATACTAGATCTTTGCACTCCAATTTTGTCTGCAAAGCTCGAAGGTGACTCATTGTAAACCTTCATTACATATCTAAATCGATCAATTAATTCCATGATTACAAATGTAACTAATTTGAAGGTTACAAAAGTAAAATGATTCAAATTTATCTATTATATTGTTTAAAACAATTAATCTAAAACTTCAATTAAAACCATTATAGAATTGAATATTAATCTAATGATGATAATTTTATTCTGTTTAATTTTTAATATTGATAAATGTAAATTCCTTTCGAGCGTTTAATAAAAAATTGAGTTTACAATTGTAATTGCATCTGTAAATTATTCACTTCTGTAAATTATTTCGTTGTGACAAATGTAAATTAGCATCTTTTTACATTTGTAATTACCCCTGCTTAAAGTAAATCGAAACCACATTTACTCAATGGCCACGACCCTACTCTTCAACCCTTTTATTAACACATTTTATCACAGTTTTTAGACAACTCTAAAAATTACAAACCCATTAACATAAACTTAAAGTACCTTTGTCCAAAATAGAAAGAACATGACTTCATTAGCTGAAGAGAATTATTTAAAAGCGATATACAGTCTAAACCAAATTCAGCAAGGAGCTGCAAGCACAAATGCCATTGCTGAAAAACTTGACACAAAAGCGTCATCTGTAACAGACATGCTGAAAAAGTTAAGTGAAAAAAAACTGGCGAATTACACAAAGTACCAACCTGTATCACTGACTAGCAAAGGAATGACTGTAGCTATAGATGTCATTCGGAAACATCGACTATGGGAATTTTTCCTTGTTGAAAAACTAAAGTTTAAATGGGATGAAGTGCACGATATAGCAGAACAATTGGAACACATCCGCTCCTCTGCTCTAGTCAATCGCTTGGATAGCTTTCTAGATTTTCCAAAATTTGATCCACATGGTGACCCCATTCCCGATAAAAATGGAGTATTTACAAAAACTCACGACAAATTACTTTCTTCTCTTGAGATTGGTGAGGAAGCCAATATTGTAGGAGTTAAAGAACATTCCAATTCCTTTCTACAATACTTAGACACCGTAAAGCTAGTGCTTGGTACTAAAATTAAGTTATTGAATCGATTTGAATTTGATCAATCAGTGATTATTCAAATTGCTGACAAAGAAAACATTACCATTTCATTCGACATAAGTAAAAACCTATATATTAAATTGATATAATGAAAAAAATAATTTACCTCCTAGTATTATTTGCGGTTGCATGCGGTCAACCTGAAGAAAAACAAATCATAAGTGAAAAAAAACTGCCACAACCGTTAAAGATTGTTGTTACAACAAATATCTTGGGCGATATGGTGACCAATATTGTGAAAGATCAAGCTCAAGTCACTGTTCTAATGGGTGCCGGCGTGGATCCCCACTTATACAAAGCCACACAAAACGACATTCAGTCCTTAATGGATGCCGACGTTATTGTATACAACGGTTTACATTTAGAAGGAAAAATGGGCGAGATCTTTGAAAAAGTGAAAGGAAATAAGAAAGTAATTGCTGCTGCTGATGGCGTAGATCCTTCACTTTTAATTAATTCCACTCAATTCAAGGGTGCGCAAGACCCTCACATCTGGTTTGATGCCACTATCTGGTCATCTGCCTGCGAATACGTAACCAAGCAGATTGCTAGTGAAGACAGCATTAATGCTGAAAAAATAACCAACCAAGGGTTATCATACGCCAATAACTTATTAGCGATTGACACTTGGATTAAAAATAAAATCAGCGAATTACCAGAGGAAAAGCGAATTTTAATTACTGCCCACGATGCATTTGGATATTTTGGAAAAGCATATAACGTTCAAGTAAAAGGACTTCAAGGCATATCCACACTATCAGAATACGGACTTAAAGATGTTACAGATATGGTGGATTTTATTCAAAAAAATAAAATCAAAGCTGTTTTTGTTGAAACCTCTGTCAATCAAAAATCTATGGAAGCAGTAATAGAAGGCTGTAAAGGGAAAGGATATGATTTGAAAATTGGAGCGAACTTGTATTCTGACGCAATGGGAGATAAAGGAACAGCTGGAGGAACATACCTAGGAATGATAAAATACAATGTAACTTCTATCGTCAACGCATTGAAATAATGGAAAATATTGCATTAGAAACACACAACTTAACAGTAAGCTACAATCGAAAACCAGTTTTATGGAATGTCGATTTTAAACTACCGCAAGGTCAAATTATTGGCATTATTGGACCAAATGGATCGGGTAAAACTACGTTACTGAAATCCATTATGGGGCTAACTCCTTTAAGTAGTGGTTACGTCGAAATTTTCGGTCAGCAACTGAAAGATGTACGTCATCGAATAAGCTATGTTCCACAAAGAGAATCAGTAGATTGGGATTTTCCGGCGAGCGTTATGGATGTGGTATTAATGGGCAGATACAGTCCGAAAAACCTTTTTAAACGCATCAGTAAGGCCGACAAAGAGTTAGCTGTTGAAGCGTTGGAAAAAGTAAACCTACTAGAATTTAGCAATCGACAAATTTCTCAACTTTCCGGAGGACAACAACAACGTGTATTCATTGCTAGATCTTTGACTCAAAATGCCAACTTATTCATTATGGATGAGCCATTTGTAGGTGTAGACGCCTCTACAGAGCAAGCCATTTTAACCTTGATGCAAGAAATGAAAACTAAAGGTAAAACCGTAATTGTAGTTCACCATGATTTACAGACCGCTAAGGATTATTTTGACTGGATAGTTTTGCTAAACACTCGTTTAGTAGCATCAGGTCCGAAAGCTGAAATATTCAACGAAGAATTATTGCAAGAAGCATATGGGGGTAAGCTAAACGTGTTAAGTAAAGTAGGTGAACTAGTTCGCGAACATGACTTCCCTGTTCGAGAAAAAAAAAGAAAGTAAATGGATTCCTTTTTTGATTTTCTATCCTTTTCTGATCCAAATGTGCGATTTGTTGCATTTGGAACCATGCTTTTAGGAGCTGCAGCAGCTATCGTAGGCTGTTTTGCATTCTTGAGAAAACAAGCATTGGTAGGAGATGCAATCGCCCATTCTATTTTACCGGGGGTTTGTTTGGCTTTTATAATCTCAGGAACTAAAAATCCTATATACTTGCTTATTGGAGCTTCTATATCAGGATGGATTTCCTTATTGCTAGTCAATTACATTACCAACAACTCCAAGCTAAAATCAGACACTTCTATTGGCTTGGTATTGAGTGTATTTTTTGGTTTCGGAATTCTGCTATTAACTGCTATTCAACATTCAGGAAATGCTTCACAAGCCGGATTGGATAAATTTTTATTCGGAAAGGCAGCCTCTTTAACATCTGATGATGTTCAAATTTTCGGAAGCGTTGCCATTGCCTTAATTATTGTCGTTTTTATCTTTTACAAAGAATTCAAACTCATTTCATTCAATGCTGACTTTGCGAGATCTATTGGCTTACCAGTGAAATTTTTAGAGTTCGTTCTTTCTAGTTTAACTGTGTTGGCCATTGCAGTTGGAATTCAAGCAGTCGGTGTAGTGTTGATGGCTGCTTTGTTAATTACTCCTGCGACAGCTGCTCGATTTTGGACACACCAATTGTGGAAAATGATTTTAATTGCTACCATCCTTGGAGCAATTTCGGCACTTATGGGAACTTATATCAGCTTTATATATCCTTCAATGCCCACAGGACCTTGGATTGTGGTATGTTTGTCACTAATGGCGCTTACCTCTATCTTTTTTGCTCCACGAAATGGAATCTTACCTCAAATCAGACGACAGCGATCTAATCGATTGAAAATAAGAAATGAAAATGTATTGAAACTATTTTATCACCTAAGCGAAGAAAGCCAAGATTTCCATCAAGGATTTAGCTATTCCACTTTGTTGGACTCAAGAGATTTTTATCCACAAGAACTAACCAAGGGATTGGCTCACTTAAAATCGAAAAATTTATTGCGGAAATTAGGTGATCAGTGGCACCTTACAAAATCTGGTTTAGTGGAAGCTAAACGTATCATTCGATTACATCGATTATGGGAAATGTACTTAAACCAAAAGTTAAAGTTAGCGCCAGATCATGTTCACAATGATGCTGAAGCAATTGAACACATTATCACTCCTGAAGTAGAAAAATTATTGGAAAAAGAACTGAATTACCCAACCAAAGATCCGCACCAAAGTAACATCCCTTATACCGATAGATGATGAAGATAAAACACATTTTATGGTTCACTTTTGGAGTTTCAATTGCCATTATTTCATGCTCTGCATTGGCAACAAGGCCAACACCAACGATATCTATTAGCAATCGAGTTGACACCAACAATTCAGCTATTAAATCAGTTATAAAACTCTATATCAACTACTTAAACTCTTCACCCGAAATTATAAGCGATAACCCTTATTGGAATTCAACAGAGAAAGCCAAATACAAGGACTTCGACCTTTCGAGAACATCTTTATTTCACTCATTTACAGGAGAAGAAATACAACGCTACTACCCTCCCTTTATATTATCAGTAGACCCGGTAGGAGAAAAATATAGAATCAAAGTTCTTTACTCAACCAACACAACCGATCCAAAATATATTGGCTCAAAGGTTTGGGCCATTCATCAGCTATTTGCCATTAAAGAAGATAATTCGTGGGTGTTAGAAAACTCAATTCAAAACGTCACCTCGAATTGGAATACAGAAACGATGGAACATATTAAGTTCGTCTTTCCAACTTCACATCAATATTCCAACGAACGAGCAAATCAATCCAATGAATTCTGCCACATGATTTTAAAAAAATACAATCCAACTGCACTCAACTATCAGTTTAACTACTACATCACAAACGATATTGACCAAATGGGAGAATTGGAAAACTTTGATTATTACTTTGCAGGAATCACAACTGGCAAATCAAAGGAGAATATAGTAATATCCTCGATTGGCGACGAATTTTATCCACATGAATTCATCCATCAGTTATTACCTGCCAATAAACTAAGAGGCCACATTATTGAAGAAGGATTAGCTACTTATCTTGGGACCAGAGAACATAAAAAAGAGTACATTTTGAAGATGAAGCAATTGAATGATGACATACTAAACGACTCTTCCATCAACCTTCACTCTATTTTTGACCAAAAAAATCGATACAATGGTTATCAAGCTTCCTACCCTGCAGGAGCAGCAATTTGTGAATTGATAGATGAGTACAAAGGTGATTCGGGAATAAATGCATTAATCAATGGAAATACGTCAACTAATAAAGAATTAATGCAATTACTGACTGAAATACTCCAACTATCGGAGCAAGAAATAGAAACCAAATGGCAACAAGTTCTCATTAAATACTCAAGCAACTAATGGCGTCATTTTGGATCATATTAACAGGTGCATTAATTGCTGTAAGTTGCAGCTTATTGGGATGTTACCTTATTTTAAGAAAAATGGCGATGGTTGGAGATGCCATTTCACATGCTGTGCTGCCTGGAATTGTATTGGCATTTCTATTTTCAGGAAGTAGAGAAGCAATTCCAATGCTGATTGGAGCGGCTTGCTTGGGCGTTCTCACAACCGTTATCATTGAGCTATTTCACAAAAAAGCAAGACTTCAATCCGATGCTGCTATTGGAATCACCTTTACCTGGTTGTTTGCAATAGGAATCATTTTAATTTCGTTCTTCGCTGACAATATCGACCTTGATCAAGATTGCGTTCTATATGGAGAAATCGCAATGGTTCCTTTGGACATGTTGAGAACTGCAGCGGGAACTGCGCTAGGGCCTCGTCCCGTTTGGATAGCAGGTGTTACATTAGCAGTCATTATTTCATTCATAATTATCGGCTACAAAGGATTATTTATCACTACATTCAATGAAGAATACGCCAAAGCGATTGGAATAAGTGCTGCTTTTTGGCATTATGCATTAATGAGCTCTGTTTCATTAACAACAGTTGTTGCTTTTGAATCAGTTGGCGCTATTTTAGTCGTTGCTTTTTTGATCGTTCCTGCTGCTACCGCTTACTTAATTGTCGATGATTTAAAGAAAATGTTACTTATTTCTGCCTTATTTGGCATCTTATCGGCGATAAGCGGATACTATATCGCTTATGCAATAAATGGCTCGATAGCTGGTGCTATGGCTACTATGACTGGAGTGTTTTTCGGAATCGTCTTTACTATTCAGAAAATTAGACAGAAAAAAGCAACCCAAATTCCCAACTTTTAGTTTAATTTTAGGTTCTACAATTGAATTTTCAAACCATTAGTTATGATAAAAAAACAACTCGCTTTATTGTTTTCCGCTTATTTGACAGTGAATTGTGTAAATGCTCAGCTTCCAGACTTTAGCACTCACGATTGTAAATCACATATATTAAGTTCAAAATCAACAATAAAGAACAACGAAAAATCCAATGCAAACTCATCCAATTACGATGTAAAATACTATCGACTAAACATTGATGTTGACCCAGCTGTGCTGTACATCAAAGGCGATGTAACGATGCATTTTGTTGCAAGTCAGAACAATGCAGGCACTATAGAAATGGACTTGTTAAATTCATTAACTGTAGATTCAATAAAGTACAACAATTCAAACATCTCGTTTATGCATTTGTCAAATGATGTGTTGCGGGTGATTTTTCCAACAAATTTACAAATCGGCACATTAGACTCAATTCAAATATTTTACAAAGGCGTCCCCACTGGTGGTGGTTTCGGTTCATTTATAACTCAAGCACACAATGGAACTCCTGCTATGTGGACCTTATCTGAACCTTATGGCGCGAGAGATTGGTGGCCCTGTAAACAAACATTGACCGACAAAGCAGATTCAATTGATTTTATCATTACCAATCCAGTCGCGTATATTGCAGCTTCAAACGGGCTTTTGATTGCTAGAGATACCATCAATTCTAAAACTAGAAGCCATTGGCGCCACAGATACCCAATTACAGCTTATTTAGTGGCTTTTGCGGTCACCAATTATACGATCTACTCTGATTACTTAATAAAAGGAACCGACTCCTTAGAAATCTTGAATTACGTTTATCCAGAAACCTATTCGACCGCAGTTACACAAACACCAATTACAGCTGATTTAATAGCGCTTTTTGATAGTTTATTTATACCGTATCCTTTTAAAGACGAAAAATACGGTCATGCTCAATTTGGTTGGGGTGGCGGAATGGAACACCAAACGATGAGTTTTATGGTTAATTATAGTTTTGGTTTAGTAGCACACGAATTAGCTCACCAATGGTTTGGCGACAAGGTAACTTGTGGTACTTGGCAAGACATCTGGCTGAATGAAGGTTTTGCATCCTACTTAACAGGATTGAGTTATGAAAATATACAACCACAGTTTTGGAACAATTGGAAGAGTTCAGCTTCAAATTCTGCTACTTCCCAGTTTGGAGGCTCTGTATTCGTAACAGACACAACGAGTGTAAACTCTATATTTAGTAGTCGTTTATCATACAATAAAGGCGCCTATATATTACATATGTTAAGATGGAAAATGGGAGATTCTGCTTTTTTTCAAGGTTGCAGAAACTATCTAACTGATCCTGCATTGGCTTATGGATATGCAAAGACTGCTCAATTGAAACAACATCTAGAAGCGAGTTCAGGATTGAATTTAACTGAATTTTTAGACGATTGGTATTACGGACAGGGGTATCCAAATTATCAAGTATCATACAACCAACTTGGGGCTACAACTGATATCAACATTAGACAAACATCATCGCATTCGTCTGTTAGCTTTTTTGAAATGCCTGTTCCTATTTATTTTGAAGGACCAAACGGAGCAGACACTACAATTGTTTTAGATCACACTTTTACTGGTCAGACATTTAATGTTTCAATTCCGTTTCCAATAACCAATGCCACCTTTGATCCTGAACAATGGATTTTAACGCGTAACAATACGATTACTTCTATCGCAGACCTTGGAAGTGTATCAAACAAGATGCGCTTCTACCCTAACCCTGCAAAAGACTTTGTATCCATTGAGTTTAATAACCAAAACACTAAGGTTCTTTCTTTAGAAGTTTTTAACGCTATTGGTCAAAGCGTTTTGTCATCAATTAATTTGAATCAAATTGATGTTACACCTTTCGATGCAGGCATCTATTTTGTAACTGTGACTACCGATCAAGGCATAATCAAAAAGAAGTTAATTGTAGAATAATACAGACATTTTGTCAACTAAAATGGTCTTTTTCTCAAAAAAGACCATTTTTTTATGCCATTATTTCCGATTTTAAGCCTTTTTGTGGATTGGGTAATGAATTGATAATACCATCTTGACGAGTAAAAACTAACTTAACAGACCACGATATGAATTTTAATAATTTCACAATAAAGTCCCAAGAAGCAGTGCAAAATGCACAGCAGCTTGCGATGGAAAATGGACAACAAGCCATTGAAACAGGCCATATCCTTAAAGGAATATTCAATGTTGATGAAAATGTAAGCCCTTACCTATTTCAGAAATTAGGTGTTAACATCACCAATGTACAGCAAGCGCTAGACAGAATTGTCGCTTCTTACCCGAAAGTAAGTGGTGGCGAAGCTTACTTATCTAAAGGGTCTAATAAAGCGTTGCAATTAGCCTCCTCCTATTTAAAGAGCTTTGGAGATGAATACGTTTCTTTAGAGCATTTACTGTTAGGAGTTCTCAATAATTCAGATCAAATTGCACAATTACTAAAAGATAGCGGAGTCAATGAAAAGGACTTAAAGAAAGCAATTGAAGAATTACGAAAAGGAGAAAAAGTAACTTCCGCTTCACAAGAAGAAACCTACAACGCCTTAGAGAAATATGCCATCAACTTGAATAAAATGGCGGCTTCAGGAAAATTAGACCCAGTAATTGGTCGAGATGAAGAGATTCGTAGAGTATTGCAAATTTTAACACGCAGAACCAAGAACAACCCTATTCTAATTGGTGAGCCTGGAGTAGGTAAAACAGCTATTGCAGAAGGAATTGCACATCGAATTGTAAACGGTGATGTGCCTGACAACTTAGCCTCAAAAAAGATTTTCAGTTTAGATATGGGAGCTTTGGTGGCCGGAGCAAAATTCAAAGGAGAATTTGAAGAGCGATTGAAATCAGTAGTAAAAGAAGTAACTTCTTCAGCTGGTGAGATCATTTTGTTTATCGATGAGATTCATACTTTAGTTGGTGCTGGAGGTGGCGAAGGTGCAATGGACGCCGCAAACATTTTAAAGCCTGCTCTAGCAAGAGGTGAATTAAGAGCCGTAGGTGCCACCACTTTAAACGAATACCAAAAGTATTTTGAAAAAGACAAAGCATTGGAACGACGTTTTCAAAAAGTGATCATTGATGAGCCGACTACAGAAGATGCGATTTCTATCTTAAGAGGAATTAAAGACAAATACGAGACACACCATAAAGTTCAGATAAAAGATGAGGCAATAATTCAAGCTGTAGAGCTTTCTCAGCGATACATCACTGACCGTTTTTTACCGGACAAAGCCATTGATTTAATTGATGAAGCTGCTTCTAAGTTGCGAATGGAAATCAATTCAAAACCCGAGGAATTGGATGAGTTGGATCGAAGAATCATGCAATTAGAAATTGAGCGAGAGGCCATTAAACGTGAAAAAGATGAAAAGAAGATTTCTTTACTTTCTGAAGAAATCGCCAACCTTTCTGAGAAGCGTGACGAGCTAAACGCCAAATGGCAAAGCGAACGCAGCCTAATTGATGGCGTTCAAAAAGCAAAAGAAGCCATCGACCAATACAAGTTGGAGGCTGAACAAGCGGAACGTGCAGGAGATTATGGAAAAGTAGCTGAAATTCGATATGGAAAGATAAAGGATGCAGAAACTGAATTGGAGAAATTCAAGCAATTAATGAAGGAGAACAAAGGAAAGTCCACTTTAATTAAAGAAGAAGTAGATGCTGAAGAAATCGCTTCTGTAGTTGCGCGTTGGACTGGAATTCCGATCAGTAAAATGTTAGAGAGTGAGCGTCAAAAGTTATTGCGCTTAGAAGATGAGTTACACAAACGTGTTGTTGGACAGGATGAAGCAATTGTTGCGGTTTCTGATGCCATTCGGAGAAGCAGAGCTGGTTTACAAGACCAAAAGAAACCAATCGGATCATTTATCTTTTTGGGAACAACAGGGGTTGGTAAAACGGAATTGGCGAAAGCGTTGAGCGACTATTTGTTTAACGACGAAAACGCAATGACGAGAATTGATATGAGTGAGTATCAGGAGCGCCATGCTGTTTCAAGGTTGGTTGGAGCGCCTCCCGGATACGTTGGATATGATGAAGGTGGTCAGTTGACGGAAGCGGTTAGAAGACGTCCCTACTCCGTGATTTTATTGGATGAAATTGAAAAAGCCCATCCAGATGTATTTAACGTCTTGCTTCAAGTGCTCGATGATGGACGATTGACCGACAATAAAGGCCGATTGGTAAATTTTAAAAATACCATCATTATTATGACTTCGAACTTAGGCTCCAACATTATACAAGAGAATTTTGAAGGCATAACTGAGGCTGAGTTTGATCATGTATATGAGAAAACAAAAACAGATGTCTTCGGGTTATTAAAAACGGCCATGCGCCCTGAGTTTATTAACCGGATTGACGAAACGATTATGTTTACTCCATTGAGCAAAAAGAATTTAATTCAGATTGTTAAAATTCAATTGCAACAGGTTGTGAAAATGGCAGCTAAGAACGAAATCAACTTAAGCTTCTCTGACGAAGCTATACAATATATTTCAGACGAAGGTTTTGATCCTCAGTTTGGTGCAAGACCTGTCAAGCGAGTGATTCAGAAAAAGGTATTGAACGAGTTGTCGAAACAAATTTTAGCAGGAAAAGTTCAAAGTGGCGACACCATTGTTATGGATGTCTTTGATGAGCAAATTGTTTTTAGAGCACCTATTGAAAAAGAAGTAGTTAGTTAATAATAGTTAGATTGGTTTAGTCCCTTGGTTTACATTCAATCAAGGGACTTTTTTTTGTCCAGACCCCTCCTTTCTTCAATATCAAAAGCGACAGTTCCACTCAAAAAAATGGCAATCAACCACTTTATACATTCCATAGAAATGACTACTTTCACGACTAGTAAAAAATGGAAAAAATACACGCATATCTCCGTCAATCAAAGAACGCTAACAGAATAGTTCTATTAGTGTTATCTATTATTGCTGTTGTTTTTTATTGGTCATCGATGTCCCTTTTTCCAACTCATGTTCACGCATGGACTCAATCAGATCGGTTAGCTATAGCAATGTGTTTTCAACAAAATGGATTTGATTTTTTCCATCCATGCAATTTTAATTTAATTACTACTCAAGGAATCACTGCAATAGACTTTCCTGTTAGTGAATACATAGTTGCAGGTATTTCAAGTATTTTTAATTGGGACATTATTCTTTTATTTCGATCTTACATTCTCATTTTAGGATTGATAGGTTTATATTTCGTTTATCGCTTTTTTGCTTTATTTACTTCTGATGGATTAAAAGGAATAGTCATGATGCTATTCACTTTCTTAGCTCCATTTTACGCCTATTACCTCAATGGATTTTTACCTTCTATTCCTGCGTTTACTTTTCTTTTTATTGGCCTATACTATATACTAAACAATTGGAATGCAAACAACAACAAGCATTATTTAATTGGAATTGGATTTCTTACGTTAGCCGCATTAATTCGCTTACCTTTTGTCATTCCATTGTTTGCCTTTCTTTGCTTGAAAGTTTGGTTAAGCATAAAAGAAAAAAACAAAATAACACAGCTTATTCTACCTTTCTTTGGCATTGTTTTAGTCACAGGTTATTGGTTCTACAATCAATATTTAGCAACGATTTATGGTTCCATTTTCTTAAGTAAATTTCTTTCCATTGATTCCTTTGAAACTTTATCAATTACTTTAAGTGAAATTAAATTACATTGGGCCAGTGAGTACTTTAGCCCTTATCACTACTTAATTATTATTGGTATAATCTGGATTATAATATGGAAGACTGTAAATCCATTTAACCCAAGTACGATTCAGAATAAGCTGTTTCGTTTCTCTATGATTTATTTGATCGGTTGCATGGTGTTTTTTATTTTAATGGGTCAACAATTTGTAGATCACGATTACTATTTCATAGATACTTTCTTTCCTGCCATATTGTTATTAATCGGAATTTGTCTTTCTTATATCACAATTAAAGCTGAATATAGAAATTTGGCTGCTACCCTATTTGTAATTTTCACTATCAATATGGTTATTAACACCAAAACAATCCTAAACGAACGATACAAAACCCACAAAATAGATCGAGAAAAAATTGCCTACCGTGCATTCAAAGACGCTAGAATCTTAATGGATAAAATCCAAATTCCTGAAAGTGCAACAGTTTTAGCAATGGATGCAGTCACTACTAACAGCCCATTTATTCTAATGAATCGAAATGGTGTTGCCATTCTAACAACAGACTCAACAAACATTAAAAATGGATTAGACCTTCAATTGGATTATGTTGCCATGATTGATACCTTCTTATTTTCAGATGTGTATCTTAATTATCCAAACATCATAAGAGAATTGGATTTAGTCGATCAAACCTCTAAAGTGCGTTTATTCAGACCGACTACTGACATTAACTCGATTGGGTTTTTCAAACAGCTTTACCATTACAGTCAACTTGATTTTAATAATACTGAAGATTCTATTCCAAAAGGATATAGCAATATAACACCAAATAAGGATCAGCAACTAGAATTAAACGAGCACATTGAATACGGATTAACCTACAGCCAAATTCTTAATCGCAACGACTCTACCCCCATTGATGTGGTGATTGATGCTGACGTTTGGATGCCGGACACCAATTCCACAGCCACTTTAGTGGTTAGCTTTGGTGATTTTTACGAACCTTATTATATTCAAAACAATATAGATACAACTGGAGTTTGGGAACATATTCAATTCAGAACTCAATTGCCATTCAAAAAACAAGAAGAATTAAAAGTGTATTTCTGGAACGCAGATCGAACGTATATGAAATACGACAATTTTAAATTACTAATTGCCAAATAAGTCAGTATGAAAAACCCTTTTAAAGCGCTAGTAGTTAGAGAAAATAGCGACGGAACTTTTAGTCGAAAAATAGAAGACAAAACGATTGATCAACTCCCAAATGGTGAAGTAGTTATTAAAGTATTGTTTTCAGGATTAAATTATAAAGATGGACTCTCTGCATCAGGACACAAAGGAATTACACGAAATTACCCACACACACCAGGAATTGATGCTTCAGGAATTGTAGAAATTAGTGAAGATTCAAGATTCAAAATAGGCGATGAAGTCATTGTTACTTCTTACGATTTAGGAATGAATCACGATGGTGCTTTTGCAGAGTACATTCGTGTGCCTGCTGATTGGGTGGTCAAAAAGCCAAAAAGTTTGAGCTTTGAAAAAAGTCAGCAGTTTGGAACTGCTGGATTCACTGCTGCCTTAGCTTTATATAAAATGATTCAAGGAGGACAAAAAACCGAGATGGGAAAAATTGTAGTCACTGGTGCTACAGGCGGTGTTGGCTCTATGGCAGTTGCCATTCTTTCGCATGCTGGTTTTGAAGTCATTGCGTCTACTGGAAAATCTGAAAACGCCTATTTAAAGGAGTTGGGTGCGACAGATATACAAAATAGAGCATTTACCAATGACGAAAGTGGACGCCCACTACTCCGACCTAAATGGGCAGGAGCAATTGATACCGTTGGCGGAAACACTCTAGCAACTTTATTGAAAGGCTGCGATAGAAATGGAAATGTGGCGACTTGCGGATTAGTGGCTAGCGCTGATCTAATAACAACTGTATATCCTTTTATTTTAAATGGAATCAACTTATTAGGAGTAGAATCTGCAGAATGCCCAATGGAACTTCGCGCAGCATTATGGCGTAAATTAGGAGACGAATGGAATGCTAACTTACCTGAAGGTAGCGCCACCTTCATCACTTTAGAAGAATTAGATCCCTATTTAGATGCTATCCTTGCGGGAAAAACAAAAGGTAGAGTCATCGTAAAGTTTTAATTCAAGAAACATGCTAACCAACTTATTGCTTTATTCTGGATTTGCAGGGATCACCGTTTTTTTCGGTGGCGTTTTAGCGCATGTGTTTAATCATCATGTTAAAGAAAGTCCAATAAAGTATGACATCATTTATACACTGATGTCTTTTGGTGCAGGAATAATATTATCAGCTTTAGCATTGGTTTTAATTCCAAAAGGCCTGGAAGAGTTAAGTCTGTTTCCTTTGATTATTTCATTTTTATCCGGAGCAATATGCTTCTACGCCCTAGATTCTTACTTGGCGAAAAAAGGTGGACAAACTGCCACACTATTGGCTATGCTGATGGATTTTGTTCCAGAGTCTATCGCATTGGGAGCTGTTTTTGCAATTGAACCATCAACGGCTACTCTTTTAGCAGTATTTATTGGTCTTCAAAATTTACCTGAAGCATTCAACTCATATCGCGATTTAGTCATGAGCGGCTTCTCTACCAAAAAAACTTTAGTCATTTTCTTCTTCCTTAGCTTTTTAGGAATTATTGGTGCACTAACAGGACACTTTGTATTAAGTCAGTATCCAAATCTCACGGCGATATTAATGGTCTTTTCTAGTGGCGGGATTTTATATTTATTGATTCAAGACATCATTCCAAATAGTCAATTAAAGAATGAAAGAGCGACATCTATGGGTGCTATTCTTGGATTCTTAGTAGGAATGATCGGTGAAAAGATCATTTAATGGTTTAAAACTATTGTTTTAATTGCTCTATTTTTTTCATCACCTCTTCAGCTTCTGCTTGCAATTGGTCACTTTTCTTGCGATCTATCGTTGATTGCTCAAATGATTGTTCCAATAACTTTTTGTACTGTTCTTGTAATTTCTCTTTTTCAGTCTTCTTTTTAAATAATCCAAACATAGTTATGGTTTAGTAGGTAAAACATCGTTTCTCGTGAATTGTTTGACGCAAGACTATTTACTTTACTTTTAAATAATAAATCAATGTCAATGGATTAATACGAAGAAACCTTTAATACTTGGGATAAAATAGCTGCGCTTTATGATGAGAAGTTTATGGATTTAGACCTTTATGATGAATCTTATGATTTCTTCTGCAAACAAATTCAGAAAGAACAACCACAAATTTTGGATATTGGATGTGGACCTGGTAATATTAGTAGGTATCTACAAAATAAGCTTCCAAAAAGTAAAATTACTGGGATTGATATCGCTCCTTCAATGATAGAATATGCAAAAAAGAATGTCCCTACTGCAAATTTCAGAATAATGGACTGTAGAGACATTAAAAGTCACAATCAGAAATACGATGGAATTTCTTGTGGCTTTTGTATTCCTTACCTTTCAAAAGAAGATTTAATCACCTTTATCAACGACTCTTCACATTTATTTCAAGATCAAGTAAAGATTTACCTCAGTTTTATTGAAGGCAACTCCACGTTATCCGGATTCAAAACTGGAAGTAGTGGAGATCGAGTATATTTTCATTACCATCAAAAAGAGTTGATTCTTTCGACCTACGCCAAGCACAACATAGAATTATTAAAACAATTTGATTTAGACTACAAAAAAGGAGGCGTTGTTACAGAAGTGCACACTGTATTAGTGCTTCAGAAAAAAGAATAACAAAATAATAGGCAAAGAAAAAGCCTTCCTCAAAAAGAGGAAGGCTTAGGCTTAAAGATTCAAATTCTATAAATATTAAGCAAGTTTTACATTAACAGCGTTAAGGCCTTTTTTGCCTTCCTGCAACTCAAACGTTACTTCATCATTTTCTCTAATCTCATCAATTAATCCTGTTACGTGTACAAAATACTCTTTGTCATCGTTGTCATCTTTAATGAAACCAAATCCTTTGGTATCATTGAAGAACTTTACTTTTCCTTCTTTCATTGTAATTATTTTTATTATGCCACAAATGTAAGAGATAAATACTTCATAAAACAATTCTTATGCAATTAATTATAATTTATTTTTTGTTGATTACTTTCTATCAACCTCTCGTCTAGTGTTGGTTATGCAAACTTCTAACAATAGGACAAAAAAAAAGTCAAAACTAGTAGTAGTCTTGACTTTTTAACTCCTTTATAAAAGGATTATTTTCCGCTCGGCGTACTTTGACTTACTTCTAGTTTTCGGTCATCCAATGGGAAGTTTCTCAAACTTTTTGAAACTCTATCCATCTGACGCTTTTCTATTTCGAAGTAAGAACGATCGTTTTTTACAACGATGTCTCCAATATCTCTTCGGTCGATTTTAGCTTCACCAGCGATAAACTCAACTAAATCTTTCTTACGAATCGCGTCTTGTTTTCCGATGTTAAGCATCATCCATTCTTTTGGACGACTAAAATCTCTTCGGCCCTCTTTTTCTTTTTTTTTGTCGCCACCGAATTTAGTGTCTCTATCTCCACCTCTGTCTCCTCTGTCGCTTCTTCTTCCGCCTCTATCACCACCACGGTCACCTCTATCTCCTCTGTCTCTATCTCGTCCACGACCTCTACTTCCTCTATCGTCGCCTCCTCTTGATCCTCTGCCCTCTGCTTCGTTCAGGTCTCTATTGGAATTATCCAATTTCAAACTAGACAATTCATTGGAAACTAACTTAGAAATTAATTCTTCTTTCGAAAAACCATCCAATGTTTCTAAAGCAGCAGCTAATAAATCATGATTCATGCTTTTAGCTATCTCCGTTTTGGCTAATAATTCAGCCCACTGTAATACCCTTTTCTCTGCGATATCCTTTGATGAAGGAATTTCGATCTTAGTAAAAGTAGCATCTAAATTGCGCTCTATATCTCTTAATCTTCTTTGATCTCTTGAAGAGATAAATGCGATCGAAATACCTTTATTACCAGCTCTACCTGTTCGTCCACTTCGGTGTGTATAATAGGTAATGTCATCTGGCAATGCATGGTGAATAATGTGCGTCAAGTTATCTACATCGATTCCTCTTGCTGCTACATCCGTTGCAACAATCATCTGCAAAGCATGTGCTTTAAACTGACGCATTACACGGTCACGCTGAGCTTGAGATAAATCACCATTCAATGCATCTACATGATATCCTGCTGATTTTAAATCGTCGGCTAAAGCCTGTGTATCTCTTTTAGTTCTGCAGAAGATAATCCCTTTCATTTTAGGAGTCACATCCATAATTCGCTTGATGGCTTCTGTTTTATCAGAAATTTTTACCACAGCATATTGATGCTCGATGTCCTTATTAGTAGAAGTCCCAGAATTCACTGAAATTTCTATCGGGTCTTTCATGTATGTTTTTACGATTCTACGAATCTCTTTTGGCATTGTAGCCGAAAACAACCATGTCAATTTTTCTTCTGGAGTGTGCTTTAAAATTTCATCGAGGTCTTCTTTAAAACCCATATTTAACATTTCATCAGCTTCATCTAAAACAACGTAGCGAATTTTACTAATGTTTAATGCTTTTCTGTTCAACAAATCAATCATACGACCAGGAGTCGCGATAATAATTTGTGGCTTGTCTTTTAACGCTCTTATTTGGTTAGAAATTGGTGCTCCACCATAAACAGCAAGCACTTTAATCTGTGGCAAATATTTAGAGAAGTTTTGAAACTGTGCAGCAATTTGTTGTCCCAACTCTCGTGTTGGAGCTAAAACAATCGCTTGTGTATGTCGATCGTTAATATCAATCAAATCAATTAGTGGCAAACCAAAAGCAGCAGTCTTTCCTGTTCCTGTTTGCGCTAATCCGATAAAATGGTTTTCGTTTTTGACTAATACTGGAATTGCTTTCTCCTGTATTTCTGATGGGGTTTCAATGCCCATTTCTTGAAGGGATTTCGTCAGTAAATCTGAAAGCCCTAATGCTGAAAATTTATTCAAATGTGTTGTATTTTATTAAGGTGCAAAAGTAAGTTTATTAAATGAATAGTTAGGGATTATTTATGACTAATCGAGAAAGCATAACATTTTAATGACCAATTCATTAATGTAAATAGCTACCTAAATTAAATGAATAACGTCCTCTTTCGGTGGCCATTTATCGCTTAAATACTACCAATTCTATTTGAATTAATGGTGATTTTTTAATGAAATCGCATAAAAAAACCTCACTTAATTTACTAAATGAGGTTTTAATCTTTTTAAGCGCTATTATTTGATTTGGATGGGAACCATTACATCGTCCCAATGAAGCACCAACTCATTGTTTTCGTTGAAACTAAAATTCATCATTTCCCGTTTATTGTCGGTTTTTTTAGCGCTTACATTCACTCGAAGCTGATCTTTTTTCTCATCATACTTATAAGCGCCCCATTGTTTGGCTTCTTTATTCAAAATGATTGTCCATTCACCCTCATTAGGAATGGTAAATAAAGAATAAGTTCCTGCTGGTACTTCCTCACCTTCTACAAATACCTTTTTAGAAAACATGATGGTAGTGGCATTGTTTGCTCCGGTTCTCCATACTTCGCCGTAAGGTACCAATCCCCCCATCACGTCTCTGCCTCTAGCTGATGGAGCACTGTATTCAACTGCGATTGCTACTCCATTAATAGTAGCATCCGCTTTTCGAAGTGGACTTTTCTTTTCAGTCACTGTTTCTGCCATTACTTTAGAGCTCATGGCTTCTTCCTTCTGCATCTCTTTTGCAGGCTTTTTCTTCATTGTTTCTTGTGCATTGGCAGACACTATACCTAATAGTGATACTGCTATTGCCGCTACTGTTACTTTTAAATTTTTCATTTTAATTCATTTTGGTTTTTACTTTGTTCCATGGCTTCAATTGCCAGTTGGTCTTAGCAATACATAATTCGTTCCCTTTTTTATCTTTCACAGAAATGTGACATTTATAATAGATTACTTCTCCATTTTTTAAGGGAGTCATAATTTCCTGTTGTAAAGTCTCCTCTTTGATTTCGAATGTCGCTTCTGCATCCAACTTCCCTTGAAACAAATAACTTAGCTCCATTCCTTCCATAATAATCCGATAATCTTTGAACCCCAATCGCGAAAGCAACAACAACCCTGAAGCATATTCAGCTGCCGTTGCTTGCACACAGGCGTGCAACCCTTTTATGTGATTTAAATTCGATTTTCGATAGGGAATATTGACCACAACTTTGTTGGAATCGATGTGCACCACTTTTAAATTGTGCGGTTTATTAAAAGGAATCACTCGATGAAGAATGAAATTAAATTTCCACAACCCAAAACTAGACGATTGGGCACTTTTGATTATTTTATTGAGATCCATCATTTAAAGGCTAGAATTTATAATAATTTAAGAAAGTTACCGCAATATAATTAGGTAGACCTTTATATATCTGTTAAATTTGCAAAAAACTTGATAAAAATCAAGGAGTTTAGAATAAAAACAAGCATATGTCAAAAGTAAAAGAAGGCGACACGATTAAAGTACATTACACAGGAAAATTAACTGACGAAACTGTTTTCGATAGCTCAAAAGACAGAGAGCCATTGGAATTCACAGTAGGATCAGGTCAATTAATTAAAGGATTCGACAATGCAGTGATAGGACTTGCAGCAGGAGAATCTGTAGTAGCAAATATTCCATGTGCAGAAGCATACGGTGATCCAAGAGAAGACATGGTTATGTCAGTTCCTAAAGATCAGTTACCTGCTGAAATCAAACCAGAAATTGGGATGACTTTATCTGCAGGTCAACAAGATGGTACGCAAATGCCAGTAACAATTGTTGAAGTAGCTGACGATCACATTAAATTAGATGCAAACCACCCATTGGCCGGTAAGGATTTAGTTTTCGACATTGAAGTAGTTTCTATCGGTTAATTCTGATAGTATTTATAGTGTAAATCGCCGTCTTCCTGAAAGGGAGACGGTTTTTTTGTGGATAGTCATTTAGAGGATATTTGATTTTAATATTATAAGTTTCTTTTTAGAAAATATTCTATTTTTACAGCCATAACAATTAACCAACAAGATGATAAAACTAAAAAGCCTTTTAATTAGCTGTTGTTTTTTATTGATGAGCTCTCTACTGACAAGTTGTGAAAAGGAATATACCCCTAAAGAATTAAACATTAAATACATTAGTGTTAAAAAAGATCCAATAAAAAACACAGATAAAGGTTCATATACTTCTATTTCTCATTCCATCGCTCCTAACCCATTTGAAACAAATATCCAATTTAGCTTTAGTCCTAATTATAACAATGAAATCATTGAGTTATTTATTACTGACAGTAAAGGCGATTATAAAAAACTAAGAATTACTGAAAGTGAGTTCAATCTCGATTTTAGTGCTGAAGAAGATGGAAGCTATTATTGTGAAGTAAGAATTGGAGATCACGTTTTTCAAGACCATCTCTTAAAAAGAGATCAACCATGAAAAAATTCAGCTTATTAATACTAGGAATAATACTACTTAACTCTATCAAATCTCAAGAATTAGATTTTGGTGCACAGATAGGCCTTAGTCAAACTAAAATGCGCTTTTCAAGTGAGTTTGAATTAGAAGATGAACTCGATTCAAAAGCAATAATTGGTGGAAATCTTGGAGGAAGCTTAATTGTTCGTTATGAGAAATTTAGCATCAGAAACTTCTTGAGCTTTCAGTATACACAATATAAATATATACCTATTTTTTATTTCAGAGACGTTAATGGAAGTTCAATAGGATATACTGATAGAATGATTAGGAACTTTTCTCTTCAATTAACATCTGTCGCAACTTATGACTTCAATAATGGTTGGTATATAGGTGCAGGTGCAGCGTTCTCGATTTTGTTAAAATCTCAAATTAATACGAATGGATTATCATATCCTGAAATAATAAGATGGTCAACTAATTATCAATACAGAAGACTCTCATTGGCAGTGCCTATTCTACTAGGTTATGAATGGAAAAGAAGTAGTCTATTTATTAGCTTCGCTCTAGGAATTACCAACAGAAATCATAAGGAAGCATTTATCAAAGAGAGAGAAGACAACCTTCTTTTGGGTTACAACTTATTGATTGGCAAGAAAAATAAAAAAGTGGATTGAAAGTCCAAAAACATAACTTTCTAATTTACAATCACTCCAACTCCACTTGTTAGCTAGTTTTATATTAAATTTAGGACTTAAAAAAATACCTGTGAAGTTAAAATACTTTTTATTTCTCTTTTTAGTTCTCTCTTTTTGTGATGTAACCGCACAAACAACAGATCAAAACATAACGATCTACCCATCCAAAGGAAGCTCTATACAGGGAACACTTAAAGGCAGTCTATTTTCAAGAGCTAGATTTAAAATTATTACAGATAACAAGACCAAAGCAATTTCAATTGGGAAAGTTGATAGCTTGATTTTCAATAATGAAAATTACTTTGTACACGACTTTCCGCTTAAAACTGCATTGGTAAAAGTAATAGATAGAGGAAACGTAAACTTGTTTGAAGTAAATGGAGAAGGTATTGGAATTTCTAGAAACTCCAATTATATTTTAGAGGTGTCACCAAATGGTTTTAGTGGAACACTTGACCTATTAATCAATTCATCTGAAAGCAATGAAGCAAAAATAAACCGAAATCAATTCATTTCTAAAATAATGGAAGAGAATGATTCAATTAAAGGATCAGTGCTGTTGCCCTATGATTCAGTGATTAATAGTTCAAATTTTATCATTGGTAGAATTAGTTTTTTAAGACCTGAGTTGGGCTTCGAAATAAAAGTGGCTAAACCCATTTCTTTCTACAGTTCAATCGGAATGAATTTCTTTGGAAAACAACAAAGAAATACCAGTACATTCATTAATTACGATGTATCAACTGAACTTCGATACTTCTTTAGACAAGGCAAAAGAAGTGAAAAAGGAAAAAGCAATTACAACTTTTCTGGGCCATTTATAGCAGGAACCTATAAATACCTTATCGAGAGAAAATCATTAAACAGAGAATTAGCAGGTTTAATTTTTGGATGGCAAGACAACTCACTTTTCAATAGCACGTTTGGAGGCATTAGAGTCGGTATTGCCTACGATTGGAAGAATGAAGAGTACTTGTTAATGAGCTTTCTGACCTTGGGTTGGACGTTGAAATAATAACGTTAATAAGTAATAGAATAACTCCATACATTTCGCTTATTAATACAAGGAATTATACTATTTAACTCTATTAAATCCCAAAATTAGGTTTTGGCTCACAGGTTCGCCTCAGTCAAACTAAAATGCGCTTTTTTAGTGATTATACAATTTTAGATACCCCCTCTACAAAAGCAGTTTTTGGAGGTAATCTAGGAGGAAGCTTAATTATTTGTTATGAAAAAGATTAGCATCAGAAATCTCTTAGGTTTTCAGTATACACACTATAAATATTTGCCATTTTTTCCTTTTAGAGATACTAATCAAAATACAATTGAAAATTTAGAAAGAATTACGAGAAACTTATCTTTTCAATTATCCCTTATTGCAAATTATGATTTTAATAGTGGTTGGCATATCGGTGCAGGTGCAGCGTTCTCGAATTTGTAAAAATCTCAAATTAATACGAATGGATCATCATATCCTGAAATAATAAGATGATCAACTAATTATCAATACAGAAGACTATCATTGGCAGTGCCTATTACACTAGGTTATGAATTTAAAAGAGTAGCCTCTTTATTAGCTTCGCTCTAGGAATTATCATCAGAAATCATTTATCAAAGAGAGAAGACAACCTTCTTTTAGGTTATAACTTATTGATTGGAATAGAAAGGAAAAGAAAGTTGAATGTTAAAATCATTATTTATAAAATTACTAGAGCCGTCTTCCTGAAAAGGAAGATGTTTTTTTTTGCCTTATTTTTTACAACACAGTTATATTTTCGTAACTAAAAAAAATACATAACAAATACAATATAAACCACATAAATAAAATAGACATTAATTTATTTCATGTACACAATTGTACCTAACAATAGCTTTATACTTACTTTTGTGACTAACTTGGAGTTAAATAAAAGCTTTAATTAAGAATGAAAATTATAGACATTGATAATTGGAAAAGAAAAGAACACTATCACTTTTTTTCTAAAATGGACTCTCCCTACTTCGGTATAACCACTGAGGTGGATTGCTCAGTCGCTTATCAAGGAGCAAAAGAAAATGGCCACTCTTTTTTTGCCACCTATTTGCACAGATCAATGATTGCAGTGAACTCGGTAGAAGAGTTAACTTATCGAATTGAGGATAATCAAGTAGTTTCTTATCCCGTGATCCATGCAGGAGCTACCATTGGAAGAAAAGATGGAACCTTTTGCTTTATTTTCGTAAATTTTTCAAACGACTTTCAGACATTTAATACCGAATTGCAAAATGAAATTAAATCGGTGCATCATTCTACAGGACTAAGGTTGAACAATGATGCTATAAAAAAGAACCTAATTCGTCATTCTACCATTCCTTGGACCTCATTTTCTAGTTTACTACACCCCACTAGTTTTAACCAAAAAGAATCTGTTCCGAAAATCACTTTTGGGAAGTATTCCATTAGAGATGGCAGAAAATATTTACCAGTTTCAATTGAAGCGCACCATGGTTTATTGGATGGTTTACATCTTTCAAAATACTTAACTGCCTTTCAGCAGGAGCTTTTGAAAACATAACTATTCAAGGATTTTCCTTTATTGTTAAATATGAATACTTTTTGAACTTCTCTCAATTGCAAAATCATTACTAATCAATTTATTAAAACAAATAGAAATGCTATTCAATGAACAAAGAGGAAAGATTGATTTGCATTACAACCAAGAATAAACTATTTTCAAAAAACCTTTGATATTTAATTAATGTCTTATTTTTGATTTTACTACACTACCTAAACTCTAAAAATTTGCTTAACACCTACTCTATCAACCTATATAATAGATGAATAATATGAAAATCATTTATCTATTTATAACCTTAATCATGGGCTTTTGTGCACATGCACAACCAGCTGGATATGGTTTTGGTAAAGCAATCACCATAGATGCCACAAAAGTTTCTGGAGCAGCTGCCTTGTCTAATTTTCCAGTATTAGTAAGTATTACTGATCCCGATTTAAGAACCATAGCAAATGGAGGTAAGGTTAGAAACAACAATGGCTTCGACATTACATTTACTCAAACCAATTGCAACTCTGCCCTACTTTTTGATTTGGAATCATACAGCCCTACTGCCGGAAAATTAGTAGTTTGGGTACAAGTTCCATCCTTAAGTAATAGTACGAATACTCGCTTTTTCATGTATTATGGAAACAGCTCAGCTTCAACCAACCAATCGACAACCGCTATTTGGTCTTCTTTAGGGTATGATGGTGTATGGCACCTGAATAATAATGTAAATGACAGAAGTGGCAGCTCTAACAATGGGACCAACAATGGCTCAACCAACCGCTCTCCTGCTTTAATTGGAGATGGACGAAATTTTGTAGATCCCAATCATTGGATAGAATTGAGCAATCACCCCAACAGAACGAGTAGTTTTTCTTACTCTGCTTGGATGAGAACCACTACAAACAATCAAACAGGGCAACGCGTCATTTGTGACGATGCCATCAATGATGGTGGTGGTCATGCGATTAGTCTTGGAGATCCTGGAACTGGATCCGTCCGGTTTTACATTAGAGGATTAACACCAGTATCAATAGATTCTCCCATCAACTCAATACTCAATAATACTTGGTACTTTGTTGCAGCAACTTATAACAATGTCACTAAAGTGAAACGATTATATATTGATGGTGCTTTAATCGGCAGTGCGACTGTAACCGGCACTCTAACTGCAGCATCGGGAAATGCATCCATTGGGGGTGAAATTGCCTCTGGTGAAAATACAAACAGGTTCAATGGAGATTTGGATGAAGTAAGAGCTAGCACAACTGCACTTTCATCCGATTGGTTGGCAACAGAATTTAATAATCAAAAAAATCCGAGTACTTTTATAATTGTATCCATAGAGTATACTGCAGCGGCTCTTTGTGCAGCTTTGCCAATTGATTTATTAAATTTTGAAGCAACAATTAACTTCTCAAATCAAGTGTTATTGAAATGGAATACGGCATCGGAAATAAACAATGACTTCTTCAGTATTGAGCGTTCCATAGATGGAAATAATTGGGATTTAATTGAAAGGATAAAAGGAGCTGGAAATTCTTCTTCGCTGTTAAATTACAATACAGTTGATAAAAACCCGATTGAAGGTTGGTCTTATTACCGATTAAAGCAAACCGATTTTAATGGTGATTATGAATACTTCGAAAAAAGAAGCGTTCTACTCAACACATCTAGTCATGCGAATGCAAAAATATTCCCAAACCCAACACACTCTAAAGTAACACTACATGGAAACCCAACCGATTTTGAATCTATAACCGTATACACCATTTATGGACAGGAGGTGACACATTTAATCGATCAGTCGAAGAGTGGAAATGGCGATGTGGTTTTAGATGTATCAAAATTGAAAAATGGAATTTATATTATTCGCACCAATTCTTCAGCACATCAAATAATAAAGCAATAAGTTTTAAAGCTTTACTATCGTATAGCTTTCTCACTAACCTTCTAATTTTAAGCACTCCTACTCTATTTGTTGAATATTTTGTATTATCTTCGGGTTGTGAAAATTTAATCCGTTGCATAATCGATTAATATACTTTTATACAACAGTAAAACAAACACTTAAAGCCAATCAATAAAATAAAAATGGGCCTAAAAAAGTCATTTTTTTTCTTTGGACTAGAGATGTGGTAAGCAAAGCACGAGAAGTAATGGGAGGAAATGGCATTCTGTTGGAATACGACGTTGGTAGGTTTGTAGCTAATGCAGAAGCAATTTACTCTTACGAAGGAACTAAAGAAATTAACTCGTTAATTGTTGGTAGAGCAATTACAGGATATAGTGCTTTTGTTTAACTTAAACATTAGTATTTAAGTCTACCATTTTTTAATTTTCCCTTTTACTTCTAGAATTCATTTCAATCAAAAGCAATTATTGAATATTACAATATTAGTAAATAGTTATTGAATTTCAGCAACATAAATTCTATATTTTATTCAGCATTAAAACAATTTAGATGCAATTATTTCCAACACTTATTTCATCCTCGGGTTTGTAATTCAAACCTTATCGAGAAAAACTTAATTACCAAACTTTGATTAATTTCACCACCAAACCTTATACTACCCCAAATAAAGAAAACACATTATGAAAGATAAAAAATTAGCAGTACTAATAGATGCCGACAACGTGCCATATGCCAACATAAAAGAAATGTTGGACGAAATAGCCAAATATGGTAACCCGACAATTAAGCGGATTTATGCCGATTGGACCAAGCCACACGTTTCCGGATGGAAAAATGTGTTGTTGGAAAATGCGATCACTCCTATTCAACAATACAGTTACACTACCGGTAAAAACTCAAGCGACAGTGCGTTGATTATAGATGCAATGGATTTACTGTATTCCGAAAAAGTAGACGGTTTCTGCATCGTTTCTAGCGACAGCGATTTTACACGACTGGCCACACGATTGCGGGAAGCAGCAATGTTGGTAATCGGAATTGGAGAAAAGAAAACCCCACGCCCATTTATAACAGCTTGCGATAAGTTTATCTACATCGAGATTCTGAAGAAAGCACAAGAACAAGAATCGACTGAAAAGCCAAATAAACAAAGTAAAACGACACCTAAAAAGGATGATTCGGTAAGTAAAATTGACAAAAACCTTATTAAACTGATCCGCGAAAGCATTGATGAAATTTCAGACGATAGCGGTTGGGCATTCTTAGGAGAATTGGGCAGTTTTATCATTAAGAAGAAACCTGACTTTGATGCTCGTAACTACGGTTTCCCAAAACTGTACCCATTCATTAAAAGCTTGGGTGAATTTCAAATAGAAGTAAAAGAAACTGGTGAAAACAATATTCGATTGATTTATTTGAAGAATAAATAGATGAACCAATTTATGAAAATGAAAAAAAGAACCTCGTTTCTGGTAATAGTCCTGCTGAATGTAATAACTGTCCAATCGCAAATAAGTGACACCTCATATTTTGATAAGGATTGGAAATTAACGACTAAAGTAAAAAAAAGTCACTTTTACAGAGTTGCAGTTTCAAATAAAAATGACTTGTCAGCATTGATTGACGTAACTGATTATTTTAAAAATGGAACCATTCAAATGAAAGGTGCATATTCATCTTTAAACCCTGAAGTAAAACAAGGAAAATTTGAATGGTATTATCCCTCCGGGAATATAAAAAAGGAAAGTCTATATCGAAATGATACGCTTTTTACTAGTCAGACATACACCGCAGAAGGAATTAAACTTCGCGAAACTGTTACACTGGCATACGTGAATAGCTTGAGTCCAGAAGAGCGTAAAACCTTGGGATACGAAGAAGAAAAATTTGATGTTCCCTCAATTTATCCTGAAGGAAATGATAAAATCCATTTATTCATTAAACAAAATGTAATTTATCCTCAAGAAGCACTAGATAAAAAAATTGAAGGCAGAGTTTTTGTATCGGTTAGAGTGACAGTAGAAGGAGAAATAAAGGATCCAAAAATTATAAACTACAAAACCATCGATACTATCTTACAAGTAGAAGCATTGCGGGTTACTAATTTATTACCAAAATCCAATTGGACTCCTGCAAAGTACAAAGGAAATAACGTTGAAACTTCTTTTAATTTTCCCATAAATTTTACGTTATGATAAATTATTTATAATTAGACTGCAGATGAAAGCCGAACAAATTCTAATTCAAACGAACCATCATGAAAAAACACCTCCAAGAATTATTCAGTTACCATCATGTAACCAATAAAAAAATAATTAACCATTTGTTATTGAATGAGCCAAACGTTTCTGAAAGAACCATCGAATTGTTATCACATTCCATAAATGCACATCAAATATGGAATGCTAGAATTAATGGTAGTGATCAGCTGGGCGTGTTTGAAGTTCATTCAATGGGTAAATGTTTGGAGATGGATTTTGCAAACTTTAAAGTGACGGAAGAGATTATTAAAACGAGTGATTTAGAAACAGTGATCACTTTTAAAAATACAAAAGGAGTAACTTACAATCATAGTGTTGTAGACATTTTACTGCATGTTTCTAATCACTTCTCCCATCACCGAGGACAAATTATGGCAGATATCACACAATCAGGAATTGATACCATTCCAACTGACTACATATTTTTTAAAAGGGAATCCGTATAAACCCAATTTTATGCAGAAATTTTTTCTCTCGGTAGCATCGGTTTTCTTGGGTTGGCAGTCTATCAAGCTGATTCTTCAAATACAACATTTCACTTCTGACAATTGGCTATTAACACTTTTATTGGCTTGGTTACTAACACTTTTTATCACTGGAGTATTCGCATTTTTAGTCTTTGCTTATCCCATTCAAAAAATGTTTCCTGAATCCTATTATAGGATTCGACATCCGAAACGCTTAAAAAAAATCTATAACTTGATGAAAGTAGACTATTTCAGAATAGCCCTTTTAGCCACTATTTGGAGATCTAAAAAGAAACAAAAAGGCTATTTTAATGGTCGAGCTGATGGAATAGACAACTTAATCACTCAATCTAAAAAATCTGAATGGGGACATTTTATGCCTTTTGTTTTCGTCAAACTTTCAATGATTTATTTCCTTAGTATTGGTTTAGTTCAATTGGCTATTTTCACCCTCTTCATCAATGTAATCGGCAATTTGTATCCCATTCTTCTGCAACGACATCATCGCATGCGGATTCAATTCATTAAAAATAGATTGAAATAAAAAAGGCCCATTAATTTGATTATCAATGGGCCTTTAAATGAATTAAAAATTCTAATAACTCAGTACTATTTTCTTAAATAATACTTTTTGATCAGAAGTTACTCTAATCGAATATACTCCTCGCTTTAACTTCTCGTCGGCCAATTGTATTTGTGTTGTATTTTGATTCATTGGCAGCGTCATTTGATAAACTAACTTTCCATTGAGGTCAAATACCTCAATCAATTTTTGAGTGTTAAATTCATTACTAAATTGAAGGTTTACTAGTCCCGTCGTAGGGTTTGGATAAATGGCCCATGCTAGACCTTCTTCTGGATTCGTTTTTATCGATGTATTCACATCATAAAGCACATAAGCTGTGTCAACCGATGGGCATCCCACCGTATTATTTGCGATAACCGTTATCATTTCAGTTTGACCGGCTTTTAGCGGGTCATAGTTGATGGTTTTGGTTTGATTAGTTGAATTATCAAACCACAGATAAGCACTAAAACCTGCTCCGGCATCGTAAGTATAGCTAACCACATTCAATAAATCTAAAGTAATATCAGGTCCAATACTTAATGGAGTTCCTGTATTTACAGTAACCAAGATGGAGTCAATCGCAAAACAAGAATTCCCATTAAATGATCGCACTATATACCATTTTGTATTGGAAGGACTTACTAAAATAGTACCAGAAGTCGCATTGGTGTTCCAAAGGTAATTAGGGAAGCTACTATTTGCGGTTAACGCGATAGTATCACCCAAACAGATACTGGTATTATTAGAAACGGTCAACACAGGTTTTTGTACAACAGAAACCGTAACACTGTCTATTTGCTGACAAGCACTGGAATTGCTCACCGTCACATAATACTTTGTGGTAATCGTTGGAGAAACAGCATTGGTTGCTGTTGTAGCAGAATTGCTCCAAACATAAGTTGAACCTCCTGAAGCGGTCAAGTTGATTGAATTCCCTGCACAAATGGTCGTATCATTTGTTAAAGATACCGTAGGCAATGAATTAACAGTCAAATTACTCGAATCTCTAGAAGTACATCCTAAACCATCCGTGAATTCATAATAGATTTTAAAAGTTCCAGCTGTTGTTGGATTAAATTGTCCATTAATTACTCCTGCTCCACTATAATAAGTTCCACCAGTCGGCAAACCTCCAGAAAGTGTTATCATCGAACTTCCTTCACAAACTGCAGTAAAGCTTCCTAATGTTACTGCAGGTTTCGGATTAACAGTCACTAATTGACTAGCTACGGCAGTACACCCATTTGAATTGGTCACTGTAACTGTATAGTTAGTTGAAGTGATTGGAGAAACAGTATTTGTAGCCGTAGTTGCTGCGTTACTCCATGCATAACTCACTCCGCCACTAGCAGTCAAAATGGTAGATGTTCCTTCACAGATATTTGATATTCCATTAATGCTTGCTGTTGGGTTGGGAACCACAGTTACCTCGATACTGTCTACTTTATGACAAGTATTCCCATTGCCAATGGTTACATAATATTTTGTGGTGGATAATGGAGATACCGTAATACTGGATATCGTTGCTGAATTGCTCCAAGAATAAGTTGTGCCTCCTGAAGCTGATAAAGTAATCGAGTTTCCTGCACAAATTGAAGTATCATTTGTTACAGACACAGTTGGCAATGCACTAACAATTAGATCGCTAGAATCTCTCGAAGTACATCCTATTCCATCCATGTAATCATAGTAAATTTTAAATGTTCCTGCGGTAGTTGGATTGAATTGTCCATTGTTTACACCTGCTCCACTGTAGGTTCCACCAGATGGTAAACCGCCTGAAAGTGTAATTAGTGGACTACCTTCACAAACTGCAGCAAAGTTTGCTAAAGTAACAGTCGGTGTTGGGTTCACAGTTACTAATTGGCTAGCAGTTGCCGTACATCCGTTTGAATTCGTTACCGTTACTGTGTATATTGTTGAAGAGGTTGGAGAAACGGTGTTCGCTGCGGCACTTGTAGCATTACTCCAAGCATAGCTTACTCCTCCACTCGCTGTTAGTGTTGTTGAAGAACCTTCGCAGATTAATGCTGTGCCACTAATGCTCGCGGTAGGATTTGGTGCTACAGTTACCGTAACGCTGTCTCTTTGTTGACATGCATTTGAATTACTTACTGTTACATAATATTTTGTCGTATTGGTTGGAGAAACTGTAATACTTGCTGTAGTCGCAGAATTGCTCCAAGCATAAGTTGATCCGCCTGAAGCAGTCAAGTTGATTGAATTCCCTGCACAAATGGTCGTGTCATTCGTTAAAGATACCGTTGGCAATGAATTAACAGTTAGATTACTAGAATCTCTAGAAGTACAGCCGATTCCATCTGTATAATCATAATAGATTTTATATGTTCCTGCTGCAGTTGGATTAAACTGTCCGTTGCTTACTCCTGCTCCACTGTAGGTTCCACCTGTTGGTAAACCTCCTGATAACGTAATTACTTGGCTACCTTCACAAACAGCAGTAAAGTTAGCTAAAGTAACAGTCGGTGTTGGGTTCACAGTAACTAATTGGCTAGCGGTTGAAGTACATCCATTTGAATTCGTCACTGTTACTGTATAAGTTGTTGAAGTGGCTGGAGAAACAGTATTCGTTGCAGTATTAGTAGCATTGCTCCAAGCATAGCTTACTCCTCCACTTGCTGTTAGTGTTGTTGAAGAACCTTCGCAGATTAATGCTGTTCCACTGATGCTCGCTGTTGGATTTGGCACAACAGTTACTGTTACGCTATCTCTTTGCTGACAAGCGTTGGAATTGCTTACTGTCACATAATATTTCGTGGTAGTTAGTGGAGAAACTGAAATACTAGCTGTTGTAGCAGAATTACTCCATGCGTAAGTTGAACCTCCTGAAGCGGTCAATGTGATTGAACTTCCTGCACAAATGGTAGCATCATTTGTTAAAGAAACTGTTGGCAGCGGATTAACAATCAGGTTACTAGAATCTCTAGCAGAACAACCCAAACCATCGGTATAATCATAATAGATTTTAAATGTTCCTGCTGTAGTTGGATTAAATTGTCCATTATTGACTCCTGTTCCACTGTAAGTTCCTCCTGATGGTAAACCACCTGAAAGGGTAATCACAGAACTGCCTTCGCATACTGAAGCAAAACTCCCTAGGGTTACTGCAGGCGTTGGATTGACAGTTATAGTTCCTGTCGCAGTGTCTTTGCCACACTGGTTGGTATAAATGTATCTAACTTGAAAAGTTCCAACTCCTGAAATAGCCGGATTAAAAACTCCATTTACAATTCCTATTCCTTGATACACCCCATTTGCAGGGCTTCCTTCAGTTAATGCATATGTTCCATCATTAATACAGAATACAGGTAAATTAGCTAAAGTTGCTGTTTGAATGGTATCTACTTTAATAGTTCTAGTTGTAGAACTTGAACAACCATTACCATCAGCATAAGTGTATGTAATCACATGACTACCACCTCCTGCTGCGGCAGGATCAAAGATTCCTCCCGAAACACCATTGCCAGAAAATACTCCTCCAAAAGGAAATGCATTTGTTAATGTAAAGGAAGGTGAGGTTATACAAATGTTGGACAGCGGTGCGAAGAAAACTGTTGGCGCTGGTTTTACAAAAATTACAACGGAAGCGGAATCTTTACATCCACCATTGGAATAAACGTAAGTTAACGTCTTGTTACCAATTCCTGCTAAAGAAGGATCAAATACCCCATTTGTAATTCCGGTACCTTTATAAATTCCTCCAACTGGCAGACCTCCTGATAATGGAAATGGGGTTTCAAACTGGCAAGCAGTATCTCTGAGTGTAAAAGTAACAGTTGGTGGAGTTCCTACTTCTACCCTTACGCTTCGGGAGGTATCAACACATCCTGCTCCATTAACAATCACTTGATAATTTCCTGTACTGTTAGCCACCACATCTCGGTATACTTCTCCGGTTAATTGTGTGCTATTCCTTAACCATTGAAAAGTGGACGCAGCAGCAGGGTTTGCCTGAATTCTTACTGTTTGACCTTGACATAAATTGGTATCCCCATTAAAAATGAATGGAATCGGAGAAGACCCACACTCACTCATTTTAAATAAAATAGAAGTACTTGTCGTATTTAATCCTGTGAAAAAAGTAGATCCAAATTGTGCCAGTCCTGTGTAAGACCCTAATACGTATATATTTGGACCAATATCACTCGAAATACCTATACCATACTCCACGTTTCCACCACCTCCTGTTTGGTACCAATTTATATTAAGAGCTGTATCTAAGTTAGCAACTATAATATCTTGATTCCCATTAGTAAAAGTCTTTTTATTATTAAACTCTAGGCTATCTCTAAAACTACCAACCAACACCAATTCATCGTTAGCAGTATATTTAATTCTAGGTGTACTGAAACCAATTACCGCATAATCTTTCAGATATATTAAAGTACCAATAGAATCCATTTTTGCGATATACCAATGATAATCAAAAGCGGGAGCGGTTATTGATTGCCCCTGGAACTGAAACGTATTCCTGAATACTCCTGCTAAATAGATTTCATTATTATTTCCTACTTCAATTTGTGCAGCAGCTGAAATGGAAGTAGAAACGCCTCCAGAAGCGTTTTTAAACCAATCACAAGCTGAATTGGTGTAACGAATAATGTATTGATCTGATAGTCCTGATGAGTTCCCTGTTGCCAATACATTATTTGACCCTAGCAAATACGTATTTCTTAAAACGCTTGATAATAAATAAGTAGAATCAGATAATCCAAAAATAGCCCCAACAGAGGAAGAGGAAGAATTTGAGGCTGTTGCACCAGCGACCTTACTTAACATTTTCAAATCTCCTGATAAATTCCAACGTGCGACATAAATATTGCTCTGAAAAGGAGTGACAGGTTGAATAAGTGAGAAAGTGCTATTTGTTACAGAAATTGTTCTAGTGAGGCTCCCTGTCAAATACAAGCTATTGTCGACTACGGAAATATCAGTCACTCCATTTGCAGGGAAAAAGTTACCAGGTGAGTAGATTCCTCGGATCCATTGAGCGACTCCCTGAGAATTTAATTTAACGACAAATGCCTCTCTACCATTGGATGAAGAGCCAGAACTGCTATTAAGGACCAAGGAGCTCCAATTGGTGGTATTGGTATATTGTCCAACAATATAAATATTCCCAAATTGGTCCAATTCCATATCTATAAAATCATCATAATCAATGTCTGATCCTCCTTTTATAGCCCAACGAAAATTTCCTAATGTGTCATAGTTTGCCACGTAAAGACTTCTAAAACTGGTCCCACTTGAAAGGACAGTTGACCCAAAACTAACAGATCCCTGAAATTCTCCAGCAACGTATATATTGTTCCCAAATACTTTTGTAGAGGCGGATGTGTTTCCAAATGTAGAGCTTGAGTAGATTTTCATCCATTCATAACGCTGTGCATGCAAAAGATTACCTGCTAAAAATAGAATTCCCAATAATAATAAATAGCTTTTTTTCATCATTTAATGATTTAATTGAAAGAACATTAACTTATTCTTAATCGAATTAACTTATTAATATAAATTAATCGACTAACTATTTAAGACGCACTAATTTAATAAATAGTTGGACAACTGTTAAAAAAAACAAAAATTTATCTTCAATTATCCATTTATCCTTCCCTATCGCCTTTTGAAGAATAATGCCAATAAACAGTTGCTACTTTTCTATAAATTGCAACATCTTTTTAAATTGTAGTTATGAAAAAAACAATTCTTCTATTCGGATTAACAGTGAATATGTTATTTAGTTCAGCTCAAGAAAACCTAACCTATCAAAAACCGGTCAAAGAAATTTTAGATTTGGTCGATGTGCCTTTAGCACCATATGTATTAATGCCTGAAGACAAATCGTCCATGCTCCTTATATATAGGGATGCATATAAAACAATAGAAGACTTATCGCAAGAAGAAATGCGATTGGGTGGATTGAGAATTGATCCAAAAACCAACATTAGTAGTCGTGCGAATTACTTCAATAACATTAAAATTCAGAACCTTTCTGATAAAAAAACAGTACCTAAACAAATCTCAGGTCTGCCCGAAAATGCTAAATTGACCAACTTTATGTGGTCACCTGATCAATCTAAAATAGCAATGACCAATACCACTGCAAAAGGTGTTTCAGTTTGGGTGATTGATTTAAAATCAGCGAAAGCAACCAAGATTACTGAAGAAAAGGTCAATGCCAATTTAGGCGATCCGATAAATTGGTATGAAGACAATGAATCATTGTTGGTAAAAATGGTTTCGTCTAAAAGAAAAGCTTTAATCAATACCAAAGAAGCCATTCCAACTGGTCCAACTATTTCAGTAAACGATGGAAAAAAGGCTCAAAACCGAACGTATCAGGATTTATTGAGTAATAAAAATGATGAACACAATTTCGAGCAATTGTCACTTTCTGAGCTATTCAAAGTAGATTTAAATGGTAAAAGTAACCTGATATTGGCAAGTGATCTTTACGACGAAATCAAATTTTCACCTGATGGAGAATATGTATTGATTTCTACCATCAAGAAACCGTTTTCTTACATTGTAACTTACCGGAGATTTCCTTCCTCTACGGTCATTTATTCCAAAGATGGAAAATTGGTTGAAACCATAGTAGAAACTCCACTTTTGGAAGAATTGCCTCAAGGATTTATGGCGACTCAAGAAGGCAGAAGAGATATACAATGGAGAGATGATCAACCGGCTACACTAGCATTTGCAATGGCATTGGATGGAGGAGATCCTGAAAAGGAAGTTGACTTTAGAGATGAAGTGTTTCAATTGGAAGCACCTTTTAATGGAACCCCAAAAAGTTTGATTAAAACCATCAACCGATTTTCAGGTGTGCGTTGGGGAAATGAAACTACTGCTATTGTATACGATTATTGGTGGAACACTAGAAATACCAAAGTCTATAAACTCAATCCTTCACAAGTATCAGAGCCAGCCATTTTGTTTGATCGAAACTATCAAGATAAATACAGCGATCCCGGAAGTTTTGAGATGAAAAGAAATCAATTTGGAAGCAATGTTTTAGCGCTAAATGGCTCATTTGCCTTTTTAAAAGGTGATGGATTTACTGAAAAGGGTCAATTTCCATTCTTGGATCAGTATGATTTAAATACATTAAAAACCAAAAGATTGTATCAATCAAAATACACCAACAAAATTGAAGACATCAGAGGTTATGATGTTGCAAAAAATGAATTAGAGGTAAGAATAGAGTCGGCCACAGAATACCCAAACTATTACTTCAGAGACTTAAAAACAAATAAATTAAGACAAATCACTGCATTTGAAAATCCGTTTAAAAGCATCCAAAATGTGCACAAGGAAGTTATTTCATACAAGCGTGAAGATGGTTTAGAACTTTCAGGAACACTCTATTTACCTGTTGGTTATGACAAAGCTAAAAAAGAAAAAATGCCGATGATAATATGGGCATATCCAACTGAATACAAAGACAAAGCCAGTGCAGGACAAAATACCTCCAATCCAAATGAATTCACATACCCTTATTATGGTTCGCCAATTTACTGGGTAAATCGAGGTTTTGTTGTTTTAGACGATGCATCATTTCCGATTGTTGGTGAAGGTGACACTGAACCAAATGATTCATTCAGAAAACAATTGGTTGACAATGCAAAAGCAGCCATTGACGCCGTAGATCAATTGGGTTACATTGATAGATACCGAGTAGCCGTAGGCGGACACAGCTATGGCGCCTTTATGGTGGCCAATTTATTATCTCATTCTGATTTATTCGCAGCAGGAATTGCTAGAAGTGGCGCCTACAATAGAACGTTGACTCCATTCGGTTTCCAAAGTGAAGAGCGAAATTATTGGGAAGCACCTGAAGTATACAATACGATGTCTCCATTTATGCATGCCGATAAAATGAAGACCCCACTCCTATTGATACATGGTGAGGCAGACAATAACTCGGGAACCTATCCGATGCAAAGTGAACGCTATTTCAATGCTTTGAAAGGATTGGGTGCCACTGTTCGATTGGTAATTTTACCAAAAGAAAGTCATGGTTACAGTGCCAAAGAAAGTATTCTGCACTTATTGTGGGAACAAGATATGTGGCTGGAAGAGCATGTAAAAAACAAAAACCTAGCAAAAATTAAAGAGTAAGTCATTTTATTATTTTAATGAGGCAACCAAATGGCTATTTCATTGTCATTATTAATAAGAATTTTCACTATTCATTAAAATCTATTTTTTTAAACGTATTTTAGTCCATCTTTATTTGATTTAATTCAATACCCTATGAACAAAATTGCCCTACTCGTTGGAGCCTTTTTAATGATAAATGCATCAATTGCGCAGCGCACTGTCGGAATCTTTCAAAACGATTCTACTGCATTGAATGGTTACACGCTTTTTGCTCCAATCAATGCTACAGAAACTTATTTAATTGATAACTGCGGAGAATTAGTAAATAAATGGAGTGCGAGTACTTATAAACCCGGTCCAGCGGTTTATTTGTTAGAAGATGGATCTTTACTTAAAACAGGTAAAATCCCAACAGGAACAATTATAACTGGTGGCTCAGGTGGCCAATTGGAACGGTACAATTGGGATGATAGTTTAACTTGGTCCTATGCATTTGATGGACCAAATTATCGACAACACCATGACATCACGCCATTGCCCAATGGCAACTTTTTGGTGCTCTCATGGGATGTTAAATCAAGAAATGATGCGGTAGCGGCAGGACTAGACATCTCTCATTATGATGGAGAATTGTGGTCTGAAAAAATAACAGAAATCAAACCGATTGGTGCTGACTCAATTCAAGTGGTTTGGGAGTGGTTTTTATGGGATCATTTGGTTCAAGACTTAGATGTCGGCTTACCGAATTATGGTGTTATTGATCAAAACCCACACAAAGTAGACCTCAATTATTCCAACAACAATGGGATTAGTAAAGACTATTTTCACATCAATGGATTAGATTATAACCCTGATTTGGATCAAATTATAATGTGTGTGAGAAACTATGATGAATTTTGGATTATTGATCATAGCACCACAACTGCTCAAGCAGCAACTAACACTGGTGGTTTAAGAGGAAAAGGGGGCGACCTTTTATTCCGTTGGGGAAACCCTGAAGTTTATGGAAAAGGTACCATTAATGACAAAAAGTTGTTTGGACCTCACAATCCAAATTGGATAAAAAAGGGCTATAGAGACGAAGGAAAAATAATGGTTTTTAATAATGGCTTTAACCGAACAAATCAAGTTTCCAATGTTGAAATCATTGCTCCTGTCATAAACAGTAGCGGAGCATATACCATGATGAATGATGGAACTTTCAATCCAAATCAACCAGAATGGATTTATCAAATGCCAGTTTTCGTAGATTTTGTTTCTGGTGCGTCTAGGTTACCAAATGGAAATACATTCATTACAAGTGGACCAGACGGTCATTTTTATGAATTAGACCGACAAGATCGATTGGTTTGGGAATATATAAGTCCAGCTGATTTAAACAATACCTACGTTAGTCAAGGAAATAATCCTATTGGTAATACCGTATTCAAAGCGATTAAATACAGTGAAGATTATCCGGCTTTCGCCAATCGGACAATAACTCCGATGGGACCAATTGAGTTGAATCCAATAGCATCTAACTGTGTTATCTATAGTAAAACATTAGTTGGGCTTACAGATAATTCTACCAACGAATTTGAAGTTAAAGTCATTCAAAATCCAATTTCAGATCAGTTAAGAATAGAAAATAAAACCAACAACAAAGTGAACATTCAAGTGATTGACTTATTAGGTAGAGAAATTGTGAACATAGTATCAGCAGATGAGTTCATCACGATACCAGCTTCTACATGGAACAATCAACTATATTTAGTTGTGGTCAGACAAAACAATCAAGTTCACCAACAGAAAATAATCAAACGATAAACGACAAGCATCGTTTCAATAATAAGCCAACTTAAATTCAGTGAAATGAGATTGAGTTGGCTTTTTTTGTTACCCTTTAATTCGATTATAACTTTCTAATTTTAGGTACTCCCCCCCTATTTTTTTGTATTTTTTAGATTACTTTCGGTTTTGGATTAAATCCCCTTTTGAAGAATATAATAACATCAAAATATAAAGAAGACACCACACACTCCGTTCACTAAAAGTAAAATACTCCAATGAAAATATTAACCTTACTATCGTTTGTGCTGACTCTCGCGCTACTCTCTTGTGGGAAAGCAGATAATCCTATCAGAGAAAAAGCATTCAGCATTAAAGCTAAATCGAATTCGGAAGATCAAGAGTTATATCGTCTAATTATGGAAAAAGACAGTTTACTGTTTCAAATTGGCTTTAATGAAATAGACACACATCAAGTTGCCCAATTAACAGCGACAGATTTTGAATTCTATCATGATGAACATGGAATTACGGAGACTAAAAACGAATTCATAAATAACATCAATGGAATTCGAGAATTACCTTTTAAAACATGGCGCACTTTAGTAAAAGGATCAATGGAGGTATTTCCGTTGTATAAAGATAACAGTCAGGTGTTGTATGGCGCCATTCAAAATGGGATTCATGATTTTTACCAACAAAATGAAGGAGAAGCTGCTCGAAAAACAAACACAGCCAAGTTCACTCATTTGTGGCTGATTGAAAATGGCGATTGGAAATTAAAACGAGTACTGAGTTACGATCATCAAGTTCCGAAAGAATAAGCTATTAATAGAGGAATTCTCAATTTCAAACTCACACTTTAACCCTCTAATTTCCATCCACTCTGTCGCTACTTATTGCAATTTTTAGATTATCTTCGGGTAGTATCATCAAAATAATGCTATGACTTCAGAACAAGAGCTTATTTTGGTCACCCCTTAGTCAGAATTTAAAATTAACTAATATGACAGACAAAGAATTACAATTATATTTCCATGAAATTGAGGAAAATTTTAATCAAGCTGTGATTTCAAATAAGGTGGATGAAATAAAAAAATGCATTACTGAAGATTGGGTCTTGGTTGATGGTCAAGGTGGAATAATAAACCAAGAAGGTTTTTTTAACGTGTTAGAACAAGGATTACTTTCTCATTCAACAATGAAAAAAGAGATTTTGAGAGTAAAAGTATATGGCAATATTGCATTAGTAACAGGACGTGGACAAAATACTGGAACTTGGCAAGGCCAGCCGATGGAAGCTGACGAATGGATAACTGATGTCTACAAAAAACAAAATGATCAATGGCTCTGTGTATTAACTCACCTAACACCAGTAAAAAAATAAAAACAATTCGTTTAACTAAAAAATAGATCGAAAATTATGTATTTACTTCACGGAAAATTAACAGCTAAATCGGGACACACGGATGAACTTGCCACTATTTTATTGAAAGCTTCGAAACTTGTATCCTCCGCAAAAGGTTGTAAAATTTACGCCATTGGAAAAGATAAGAATGACCTAAATGCTGTTTTTGTAACTGAAATTTGGGAAAGCAAAGAAGACCATGACAACTCTCTAAAAGTTGAAGGAGTAAAAGAACTTATAATGAAAGCAATGCCAATTTTAGACGGACAGCCGACTAAAGGACAAGAACTTGAGATTTTAGGCGGCGCAGGAATATAAAAATAGTCTGTCGTATTTCCTTTACAAAAAATCAGCTAGTGATTGCTTTTCAAAATAGCAACTCACAAGATTCAACTTATTCGAGTTTTAAATTATTCTCGGGTTGGATTAATTAAAAACTTAGCTTTAACGCAGCCACCAAAGACTTGACAGCCTGTGAGTCATTTCCAATTGTTAGCGGGAATTGCCCCTTAAACAACAGTCAACTTCATTTTGAACACAAACAACTGCATTTTGGACACAACCAAACTTGTTTATCTTCTGAGCTTTGTACTTCACAATTAAATTAAAAAAATGAAGTATAAAATATTAGGAAATACAGGCTTAAAGGTTTCATCGCTTTGTTTGGGCACTATGAATTATGGTGGAAAAGGTTTCTTTGGCTACATGGGTAACCTTGATCAAGATCAAGTCGATGAACAAATCAAAACGGTAACCGAAGCCGGTATTAATTTTATAGATACCGCCAACATATATTCAGATGGACTCTCCGAAGTAATGATTGGTCAGGCCATCAAAAATATGGGTATCAATAGAGACAATTTGGTTTTGGCAACCAAAGTGAGAGGCACCATGGGCAAAAGTGAAAACGATCTTGGTCTTTCCAAAAAACACATTATCAAACAAGTGGAAGGCAGCTTAAAAAGGTTGGGGACAGACTATATCGACCTTTATCAAATCCACACAGCAGACCCTTTGACTCCTATAGAAGAAACCATCCGAACATTGGATGATTTGGTGCGAAGTGGTAAAATCAGGTACTTCGGAGCAAGTAATCTGGCTGCTTGGCAATTGATGAAAGGCTTGGCGTATTCACAATACAATCATTTAGATCGATTTGCTTCGCTTCAAGCCAATTACTCATTGGATGTAAGGGATGCAGAGCGTGAAATTGTGCCATTACTGCTTGATCAGAAGGTAGGAATGATGATTTGGAGCCCGCTTAGTGGGGGTTTACTTACAGGCAAATACAAACGTGATGGCCAAAAAGGAGAAGGACGATTAAACAGTTTTCCATTTCCACCTTTTCATGAAGAAAGAGCGTATGATGTTTTAGATGTCCTTGCTCCAATGGCTGAGCAAAAGCAAGTATCCATCTCTCAATTGGCATTGGCTTGGTTATTACAACAACCAGTGGTAAGCAGTGTAATTATAGGTGCTACTAAATTTCATCAACTTCAAGACAACTTAAAATCCGTAGATATTGTTTTTACTGAAGAGGAATTAAGTCTACTGAATGAGGCTAGCAAATTACCTCTTGAATATCCAGGCAATGTTTTAGAAATAATGACGGCAGACAGAAGTGCTGGAGCCAATTTTTTAAATGCTTAAACTTACAATTCCATATAGTAGGCAGTTGATCATCACTGCCTACTGATTTTAAATATGAAAAATACAGCCCACACTATCCAAAAAATAGGTTCAGTAAAAGAACTCCATTCGTTTATGGGCTTGCCAAGTCCATTAAATCCTTTGATTACCATTATTGACCATGCCAAAACAGTAAATCAAAGTCCATCTACTCATCAAAAATTGGTGCTCGATTTCTATAATATTTCCATCAAAAGAAGTTTTAAAGGAATCTTGAAGTACGGTAAAAATCACTATGATTTTGATGATGGCACCATGTCCTTCATTGCGCCAAATCAAATAATAAGCACCGATAGCGAAGAGGACAGAAATAAAGATGGCTGGTCCTTATTGTTTCACCCCGATTTAATCAGGCAATATCCATTGGCCAAAGCCATTAAAAATTATGGCTATTTTTCTTACTCGATAACGGAAGCTTTGCATCTATCAGATGAAGAAGAAAAGACAATCGAAGCAATTGTTCAAAATATTGAAAGAGAAATAAATGCACGATTGGATAATTTCAGCCAAGACGTAATTGTCTCAAATCTTGAATTGCTTTTAAGCTATTGCAACCGCTTTTACAGCAGACAGTTTATTACAAGAAAAATGGCAACAAACGATTTGCTTGCACACTTTGAGAACAGTTTGAGCAACTATTTTACAACCGATTCCGATTTGACATTACCAACAGTAGAGAAATTAGCGGCCGAATTAAACGTTTCATCTTCCTATTTGAGTGATATGCTCAGAAGTTTAACGGGACAAAACACCCAACAGCACATACATGAAAAATTGATTGAAAAAGCCAAAGAAGTTTTAACAACAACCAATTTGACAGTTAGTGAAATTGCTTACCAATTGGGCTTTGAATATCCACAGTCATTCAGCAAGTTATTCAAAATAAAAACCAGTTTGACCCCAATGGAGTACAGACAATCATTTAATTAAAATGGCACAATACATGAAACTACTATTGTTTTTCTGTTTTGGAATAATGGTATCATCCTGCAATAATCAAAGCACTGTTTCCGAAAAAGAAATGGAACAAATCATTATTGAGAAGTACGAAAATATGCGAACTACATTAAAAAATGGTAATTCGGATTATGTCTTAAATATGCATACAAAAGATGCCATTCTATTTTTGCCAAGTGGAAAGGAAGTGGCAGGAATTATGGAATTAAGACCCTTTTATGAAAAAGTAGCTAGTACAGGAATTGACATAAAAAGTGTCCCAACTGCCATTGAATTCTTGTCTGATGATGTAGTTTTTGAAGTTGGAACGTTCACATCAACTTCTAAAACAGGCAGTCAAAATTCTGCGAAGTACATTAATATTTGGAAAAAAGTGGATGGAGATTGGAAAATAGTTAAAGCAATAGATCAAGCTATATTGTAATTTGGAAATTACTAGAGTTATTGTTGTAGATATAAAAAGGCGAATCCCTCCTGAAATTATAATCCTTTTTAAATGATACCGCTCGCTGAATAGCACTCAATTTTAGCTCAGTTCCTTTTTCTATTAGTTATGACTCAACCACAGAGTATAATTAATTAGAAAATGATGAACATTTCAATTGTCGCGTTTTAGGATTACCACCGCTTTTAGTAAAATTTAAAGAATAAAAAATCTGGATACTAAAACTGAAAATATCAGTAGCAGTCAACATTTCATACCTCTCTCGTCCCTTTTTCCTACCCCATTTATTCACTCATTCTTAATAACTAAAATTAGATTTGCTCCGAAATAAAATTATAAACATATATTTTAGAGTTATGAAAACGAACACATTTTTAGTATTATTTTTTTTGGTTTTTAGCAATGTTTTGCTCGGTCAAATTGCACAAGCTTCTGCAAGTATCGATACCTATGCGCCTAACTATTTTAACGATGGTTTTTCAGCAGAAGAAAGTTGGAAAATTCATAAGGCAGCTTATGTAAAACAATTAAAGTCGAAAGGATTATCAGATGAAGAAATAAAAAAGAGCCTGCTTACCTATGAGAAAGATAAGGCAGAGTTTATTGCTCAAGTAAAAGAACAGCGCAGACTAGCAGAAATTCACAGAAAAGAAGCGACCAAACTAAGAGCACAAGCAGAAATTCAACGTCAAAAAGCAACTGAACAAAGAAGATTAGCTGAAATTCAACGTCAAAAGGCAGATGAATTAAGAGGTATAGCAGATGAGCAACGAAAAAAAGCAGAAGAACAAAGTGGAGAAAATTCAGCTTTGAGAGAACAAGCTGACGAATTAAGAAAGCAAGCTGATGAACTAAGAAAACAAGCTGACATACTAAGCGTAGAAGCAGATAACCAAAGAAAGATAGCTCAAGAATGGAGAAAGAATTCTAAGACTATTTTGACAGAGAATGTAACCCTCACCAAACAATCTAAAAATAATAAACCAATAACTTTTAACGTGGATTCTAAAACCACCTTGCACATTGGTATTAGAGCGCACTTAGGTTCTGGAACTACATTAATTGAAATATACAATCCTAAAGGAATTAAAGAGGGCGAGTTGTCATTGGACTTAAAATCAACATCCGTTTCAAATAAAGGAAAAGAGGTGAAAAAAGAAACCTCAGGTTCTATCGATAAAACCATCTCAAGCGCTGAAGTTGGAGAATGGCAAATAAAAATTTCATCTCAAAAAGCTGAAGGATCCGTGGCTATTTCAGTCGCTCAAACTAAATAATCTAATTAGATGAATAAAGTATTAAAAAGCACGCTCCTCCTACTTTTTCTTCTGCTGTGCACTCAAACTAAAGGAATTTCAGAATCAGTTGGTAAAATATCTGGTACGTTGATCTTAGACGATTCTTGGGAACGAAAAATATATGTCTCTTATATAAAAACGTTCGAGAAAGAATTCGCTGTTTCTAACGACTTAATCATTACGAGTGCAGTTATTGATAGTCTTGGGAACTTTACAATTCAATTGGATAAAATTCCCCGAAACTGGTCTTTTCTGCGTTTACACATTGTCAAAAATGGAGTCTCTCCAAACTCGTTGATCATTGGCAGCGAAGACGAAAATTTTCTATTCTTAATCGCAAAAAAAGACTCTGAAATAGAACTATTCAATACAGAAGGCATTCCTATATTCTTGAATGTAAAGTTAGAGGGAGCTGACTATATGAAGACCTTTGATCACATTCAGCTATTGTATAATTATCCCAATTTTATAGACTATGAGAATTCAGTAATTGAAAAGGAGTTTATCAAGGAAGTGGTTTCAGAAAAGTTAAAAGTGGTGGCAGATACTTCATCCAATCCTTTGATTTCACTATATGCCATTTACAAAACCGATTTTCAATCTGATTACAGCTTAAATCCCACATTTTATGAAAACTACTTATCAAAATGGGAAAACGAAAACAGCTCCTATTTTAAATCATTTCGACAAAAATTTCCACTTGCGATGCCTCATTTTTCAACTAAAGAAAGCACTAATTATACTGTTTTTTTCGTGAGTGTTGTCAGTATTATTTTGATAATGCTATTGATTTATCTAAAAAATAAGACCCAAAAAATCAATAAATTAAGTATTCAAGAAAGGAAAATTTTCGATTTAATCCGAAATGGTGCGAGCAACAAAGAAATAGCCACTGAATGCAACATTGAGTTGAGTACAGTAAAATCTCATGTAAGTAGTATATACGCTAAACTGAAGGTAAAGTCTCGGAAAGAAGCAATCAATTTAAAAATTAAAAAACCGTAAATGGAAAACGAAACTGCTCCGATTAGGATACAACTCTCCCTCAATCTCCACTCACAAATGTTAAGCTCCTTATTTCCATCTACTCCACCTCTATTTATTGCAATTTTTAGATTATCTTCGAGTTTGATTTCAACCGCCAATTGCACAAAAAATCAACATATAATCCCGACATCCATCACCGCAGATCTGTTCGATTAAAAGGATATGATTATTCAAGTGCAGGACTGTATTTTATTACGATATGTTGCCAAAATAGAATTAGCCGATTTGGCCATATTGAAAACGGAACGATGATTTTAAATGAATTTGGAAAGGTGGCCAATGATGAATGGATGAATACACCCAATATTAGAAAAAACATACAATTGGGCGAATTTATAATTATGCCCAACCACATGCACGCCATCATACAAATAATGCATGCGCCCAATAATGAATTGCAAATTAGTACGGGCGAATTGCATTCGCCCCAAAACATAGAATTGAATTTGCCTCAAAGCACAGAAGAATTGCATTCGCCTCAAAGCATAGAATTGAATTCGCCCCAAAGCAGCCAAATGGATGCCAATGACAACACAGAATTGAATCCTCCGGATCAAAAGGGCGTTTGCAAAACGCCCCCACAGCCCCCACACTTCCCACTATCCCCTTCACAAACCATTGGAGTAATTGTTCGAGGATACAAATCATCTGTGACCAAACAATTGAGATTATTGGGACTCAATGACAAATTATGGCAACGAAATTACCACGAACACATTATCAGGAATGAAAAAGCGCACGAAAACATTTCGAATTACATCATTAACAATCCTTCAAAATGGGATAATGACAAATTTTATAACCAATAAATAGTGAATTCAAATCTAACAGAACCCAGATGGCAACAGTAAAATAAATGTTCATTTGAAGAAAGAATGAGTTACGAAAGAATAGGTTATTCAAATATAGAAAGTTTCCATATAACTCAACTTATTTATTATCTTTGTACATGTCAAACGACAATAAAATAAATGAAACCAAATTTTGAAGTAGTTTTTCTTGAACAAGCCATTGATTTTATGTCCAAGTTGGATTTAAAAGCAAAAAAGAAAATCTATTACAATTTGGATAAGGCGAAACTCGAAAATGATTCAAAACTGTTTAAAAAACTAACCGATGACATTTGGGAATTTATACCGATTTAGCTATCAAATATCGCGTATTTCGTTCCTCAACCACTCGTTTGTTAGCAGGTCAGCATTTACCAATTCTACATTTTTAAACTATTTGTTAAGAACAATATATAGCCATCGTACTTGTCGTGCGAGCAAATTAAAAACTTAATTGGTATAAGAACACTCTATAAAGGAATTCAATACAGACTCTTTGCATTTTGGGACAAAACAGACAAAACTGAAACACTTGTATTGTCAACACATGGAATTGTTAAAAAGGTTAGTAAAATTCCAAAAGCAGAAATAGAGAAAGCATTGAAAATTAGAGCTGAATATTTTGACGAATAAACTTAAAATGATGAACACAAAAAATAGAAAGATGAAAATGATGACCCTTGACCAAATGAAGGACAAGGACATTGGAAAAGTAGGTACTACAGAACGAGATAAATACGAATTTGATTTGCAAATCGAGGTTCTTGGCGATATGATAAAGTCTGTCAGAAAAGAACGGAAACTGACTCAAGAGCAACTCGGCGAATTGATTGGTGTTCAAAAATCACAAATTTCGAAATTGGAACGAAATACTAAAAACGTAACTATAGAAACGATTTTAAAAGTCTTCAGAGCATTAAAAGCAAATGTTCGATTTAGTATCGAAATGAACGATTCGGAATTTAAAGTAGCATAACCAGTCAGTTTAGATGGGCTCCACCCCTTCGCCAAACTATACCCCCCCGCTCCGAAGGGTTTGCAACCCTTCGTTAAACTTAAACTCGATAACCCTCTAATTCCCATCCACTCCACCTCTATTTATTCAAACTTTTACATTAACTTCGGGTTTGGACTCTTAAATTGATTGAATAATAAAAAATAGAGATGTCGTGATAGGCTATTAATCATATCTACTTGTTGGGATTAATTAAAAACACATGAAATCAATATTCACTCTAATATTTGCCCTTTATAGTTTTTCGTCATTTAGTTGTACTTGTGGAAGTTTAAATAAGCTTAGCAAGAAAATTTATAAAGATGCGTCTGACGTTTTTATCGGTCAATTAATCTCTATTGATAATTCAGTAGATAAAAAAGGAATTGAAAGTGATAAACTAACGTTTGTCGTTGAGAGAAATCTGCTAAACAAAGATTATAGAGACACTATTTCTGTATTGACGACAACTTCTAATTGTGGACTTGGTGCTTTGATAGGCGAACATTGGTATATTTTCGCTCACAATAATTACGTGGATCAATGTGGTCACTCACATCATCTTGATAAAGTAATTTCAAAAGAGTTCGGTATTGAGGCATATAATTGGGCAAAAGAAAGGTATGACAAATCACAGAGAAATTATGAGGAGGAACTTAAATTAATTGAACAATTCCTGGAAAAGAAAAAAAACTAATCCGCCCCCAAAGCTTTCCAACACTTTGCCAATCTTTACTAACCTTTAACTTTCTAATTTTTAAGCACTCCACCTCTATTTATTAAAACTTTTACATTATCTTCGGGTTTGGAAAATGAATTAGTTTAGAGATAAAAATGGATTTAGCGCACTCTACGAGTAACATCCACTTGAGAGTATTAATCAGATAAACGTCAAAATGGAAAAAATGGATAAACCAATTCCTTGCAAAGAAAAATGGTCAAATATGACTCCAGCAGAAGGCGGAAGAATTTGTAAATCTTGTACAAAACTAATCGTCGACTTTAGAAAAAAGACATGGGCAGAAATTGAAAAAAAGCAGTCTGAAAATAACAATTCAATTTGTGGTATTTATTCAAAAAGACAACTAAACAATTGGGGACAAGAGATTACGACTAAAAGTGAGCATTTGAAAAAAATAGCAGCAGTTGCTGCCATATCAACAGCATTGACTATTAACACTTTTGCACAGAGTGATTCAAAAGAAAATAAATCCATAACCATTCACGGAACTATTTCTACCCTTCCTTCGGACACTTTTAATCAGGGACCAATTTCTAATGCAAGTGTAAAGCTTGATTCAACTAAAACGTTAGCTATTACGGATAGTAATGGCCATTATTCTATATCAATCTTAAAATCAAAAATTCAAACAAATAAGATAATGTTTTCTGCAAATGCAGAAAACTATGAGTCCAAAGCTATTATTATACAATTAGACACATTAAAAGGCGATAGTATAGAGCTAAATGCAGCGCTTGAAATTAAACAGCATGAGCCTCTTTTTCATCTTGAAACGCAAACGATTTCTTTCTATGCAACTCCACCAACATTATTAGATACTGCTAAAGAAAAAATAAAGTCATTAATTAAAACAAAGTAACTTCACTTAAATCACTTGTCGCTCCTTTTGCTTTCTAACTCCGTTTCGAAGGGTTTCCAACCCTTCGCCAATCCTCAACCACTCTTTAACTTTCTAATTTTTAAGCACTCCACCTCTATTTATTGAAACTTTTAGATTATCTTCGGGCTTGTTTTTTTAGAGATTGAATGAAGTATCTGTCTCTATAGTAAAGCAAAATCAGTTTAGATGAAAGCTTATTAAATTTGTAGATTTCTGAATATTTCAATTTACGGCTATGGAAGACTTTTTGCGCAAATTAAAATTAGTTGATAACTTGAGAGTAGAATTAAAAATAGGTAAATCTGATTTTGTTTCTAAATTGTCTGGTATTGTAGATAAAGGCAGTACAAGCTTTTTTTCAGATACTTTTGATATATTTAGTAAAAGTAAAAATGAGTTTAAAGGTGAGGTAAACATAAACTCATTCAAAATTAAACGCAAAAAAAGATTTTTAGATGCAAATTATAACACTGTAATTGCTTCCGGAAATTATTATCAAAAAGAGGATAGCCTAATTGTTGAATCAGAAATCAGAGGTTTTCATAAAATATTCTATTACTACTATGCAGTTATATTACTATTTTACCTTATATTTTTCTTTGGCTTTGCATTTTGGAACAATGACCAAGCACTAAATCTGAACATAATTATGATGCTTTTTATCATCATCCACGCTGCATTTATGATAAGCCTACCGCTAATTCTAATGAAAAAGGCTGTTAGAAAAATGAAACGTGAGCTAGAAAGAGAATTCATTTACATAACACAAGTATAAATTCAATAATAACTAAAGTCTAAAAGAAATAAGTCAAGTTCTCTACTCCAATAACCTTCCAACCTCTCCCAAATCCCCTCTCACTCTTTAACTTTCTAATTTTAAAGCACTCCACCTCTATTTATTCAAACTTTTACATTATCTTCGGGTTTGGAAAAAAAATGATTACTTGATGAAAAACATCTATTGATCAGTTTTACGTGTCCGCCGAAGTGGAAACGACAACAAACGACTTTATATCTATTTTTAAATAGTTAAAAGTTTTATTAAATTAAATAATTAACATTTTAAAATATGGATATGACGAAGCCTGTGCGTCATATCCATATTTTAGCTCCCATTAGAAAATAACACCTACATTTAATATGAAATTTTCACAAAGAATAGGAAAAACCAAGATTAGAGAAACCATACAGATTGATGATATTGACACAGTACTTAAAAATAGATTGTGGAATAATATATTACAAGACTTTCTTAGAAAATTAGGAGATAGTCTTAGTGAAAAAGTCTATATCCTTATTTGGACGGAATTTTTCACTAATCCTATTGATGAATTTCCTCGAGGATTTTACGATACACATCAAAAAGAGAATAATGCCTATATAAAGGATTGGTTCTATAAAACTGAATGGTACAATATTTATGATTTTATAGAATTTGTTGCTTCGCTTGATTCTCAAATACAGCATACGAAATATATTGAAAATTGTAATATGAGTCTTGAGAGAGAAGTGTCTGGATATAGGATTGTGGATAAATCTGTTGTTCAAATCACAACTGAAGAAGAAATTGATGCCATAGAATCAGCATTAACTTCAACTTCAAGATGGAAAACTGTAAATGAACATTTAAAAACAGCATTAAAATACCTTGCTGATAGAAAATCTCCAGATTATAGAAATTCCATCAAAGAATCGATTTCTGCAATTGAAAGTTTTTGCAATATAATTACAGGAGAAACAAAAGCAACATTAGGACAAGCATTGAAGCAGATTGAATATAAATGGGAAATTCACAAAGCATTAAAAACTTCCTTTAGTGCATTGTATGGATACTCTAGTGATGAAAGTGGGATTCGTCATTCCTTATTAGAAAATGGACAGGAAATTACATTTGAGGATGCTAAATTTATGTTAGTTTCTTGTTCTGCTTTTGTGAACTATTTGAAAATAAAAATAGAGAAATAACCGAACTCTTTGAATGAAAAAAACGTGTGCTACAAAACATATAGCTTATGGCTAATGAAAGGCTGCCGACCAGATTTACGCTCTATAGACAGCTTTAGTTTCGGTGTACAAAAAGAACTTCAAAAAGCCCCATGTTTCATAGCTAAACTTCATACTTTATTATCGAACAAATGGAAAACTCAAAAAAAAATTACATTGTTTTTTTTGTCCAAACTATTGGAATTAAGAGAAATATATCAAAAAGAAAACTGGGGAAATTGCCCACCTTTACCGGGACCTTTTACTGAAAACTTAATCGCTGAATTAAAAGGTTTTTCAATTAGAAAGAGAATTTCAGAAGATGAACCACATTCTAAAGGAAATGATCTTATTGATAGTGAAGGAAGAGAATACGAAGTTAAATCAACTTCATCTCTATCAGGAACTACATCATTCAAATACAAGGCATTCCATCAATTAATTTGGCTATATTTTGATTTTGAAAATAAGTTAATTGTAGTTAGTTATATCCCTCATCATAATGTAAAATCTTACTTCGAACAAACAATAAGTTCCTTAAAAAAGAAGAATAATCTAACTTCAAAGGAGAAAAAAAAATTGGAAAAACATAGAATTATATTTGGAGGTACCCGAGGGAATTTGACAATGAATAAATTCCAAGTAACAAGCAAAGAAACTTATTCAATGGATTCTTTAACATTAATCAAAAATGACTAAAAAAACCATTCAGAAACCAGAGAACTGGCAAGATTTTGAAACCTTATGTAAGAAATTATGGGGTGAAATTTTTGAAATACCTCATGAGATTAAAAAAAATGGTCGAAGTGGTCAAGCCCAACACGGTGTAGATATATATGGTAAACCAAAAGGAGAATGTAAAAATGTTGGGATACAATGCAAAGGGAAAGACGATTACACGAATGCAGTACTTACCGAAAAAGAGATTGATTCTGAAATTGAAAAAGCTAAGTTGTTCAAACCAGCTCTAGGAGTATTATTATTTGCAACCACTGCAAATAAGGATGCAAAAATTGAAGAATATGTCAGACTAAAAGACGAGGAATCTGGATTTAAAGTTCTATTATTTTCATGGGAAGATATTGCTGACTTAATCGAAGAAAATAAACATACGCATGATTGGTATGTCAAAGATTTAATGCATAAAACAAAGTACGACTTCAGAATACGGTTCAATGACTTTAAAGAATCTATTACTTTATCTCCTGTACTCGAAAAAAAAATAATTAAACATGAGTATTTCGAAAAATCTCTAGAAGAGATAAACCAAGAGTCAAGACTGTTAATCGAAAACATACAAAAGACTTTAACTCAACCTGGATTAAACATCGCAAGAATAAATATTACTAACCCTTTTAAATCAGAATACATCAATAAATCATGGGTAGAATTTGAAATTATTTTGGAAAATTCTGGTAATATGGTTCTTGAAGACTGGTTTTTTAGCATGACTTTCAATGAAGGAGTTTATGTTTTAGATGATGATTCAAGTGGTATTATGATGGGAGACATTTCCATGATTAACCTAAATAAGGACGACCCTAGATGGATCGATAAAAAGAAAAAAACAATTAATTACAACCCAAAACAAAAGGCAGTATTAGTTCAAGGTGAAAGTCGTTATTTTAAAGTGTCAATTCTTCCAGAGTTAAATTCGAAAGAAGTAAAGTTCGAATGGTCAATTAAAGCACGAGATTTCAGCAAGAAAGGTATTGAAATAATTAATCTTGCACCCACCTACAAACTCATAAAAGAAACGATTGAAGCATTAACACCTGAAGAAGAAAAAGAAGAGATAAAAGTGAATTATTATAGAATCAAAAAATAAAGTACAATCATTAAGGTTAGAAATTAATTTGGTTTAGTGTATGTACCTATAACTTTTGCTAAATATGAATATTAACCTCTATTAAATGATGAAAATAGAAATAAAAAACAACTTACTTTCAATATTACTTATTGCATTTGCAATTGGAGGGTTTTGCCTCTGGTTCTTTGGAGAAAATGAAATCAAGGACTTTGGATTAAATTTTTTTACAGAAATACTTGGTGTAGTAATAACAGTCTTAATCATTGATAAACTCGTAAAAGATAGAGAGAATAAGAGAATGGCTCCTTTAAAACTTGCCGAATACGAAGATGCTTTTGATTTATTCTCTGATTTTATTTCATTTTGGACAGATGCATATTCAGTTTCTGTAAATGAAGAGTTTCCTGTTACTTTCGATGACTTCTTATCAGAAAAAGGGTTTGGTAAAACTTTTGATAATCTAGATTTAAACTCTAAACCCAACGTAACCCCTGAGAGAACCTGGTGGAGTTGGATTTTACAAAATCATAAAAAATGGGAAGAAAAAAGTAATAAATATTTAGAAAGACACAGTGCATATTCGAATCCTGAACTATATAAATTAATTCATGGATTTGTTGAGGGGACATTTATGAAAGTACTTCCATTAATGAGTAGTATTAAACAGTCAGATCAACAACAAAACTTTCCAAGACTACAACTTCTTAATCAATATGCTATTGAACCAAGACCTGAAGATTATGAAATCTTAAAAAAAATGAATAATCAATTAGAGCTTATAGAAAAAGAATTGTCAAAGGATTTCTCAAATCTCAAAAAATTCACCTTTAGACCCATTGAATTAAGTAAAAGAAAAATATCTTGTTCATTGAGTCAAGCCTCTTTAATGGATTATATAGCTAAGAAGAAAGCTTATGATGAAAAATAAAGTCGTTAATAATCTATATAGTGCATTATGGGTTATCTCCTTTAGTAAACTAAATCCCCCCCACTTTTCCATCCCATCCGTATAATCGACCGCTTATAAAATAGCTGTATTCCACAACCAAATCTTCCATTAACTTGGTCAGCAGTTATGATAAAGTTGCAAAACATTCACAAGTCTTACCAAATGGGTAAGAACAGTATGCACGTCCTAAAAGGGATCGACATCGAAATTAAGGAAGGTGAAATGGTTTCCATTATGGGATCATCCGGTTCTGGTAAATCTACGTTGCTCAACATTTTGGGCATGCTCGACAATTACGACGAAGGTTCGTACACCCTAGACGGTACTTTAATCAAAGACTTAAGCGAAACCAAGGCCGCACAATACAGAAACCGATTCCTGGGGTTTGTCTTCCAGTCGTTCAACTTGATTTCATTCAAAAATGCCATGGAAAATGTTGCGCTTCCTCTCTATTACAAAAAGGTGAACCGAAAAGAACGGAATTTATTGGCGCTAGAATATTTAGACAAAGTAGGCTTAAAAGAATGGGCCGAACACATGCCCAACGAGCTCTCTGGAGGTCAAAAACAACGGGTAGCCATTGCTAGAGCGTTAATCTCCAACCCTAAAGTATTGCTCGCCGATGAGCCTACAGGAGCCTTGGATTCTACCACTTCCCACGAAGTGATGGATTTATTGCGACAAATCAACAAAGAAGGAATTACAGTAATTATAGTTACTCACGAAAATGACATTGCCGACAAAACAGACCGATTGATTCGACTGAAAGACGGACGCATCATTGATTAATCCAAGCCGCTAACCACCATGTTCGACAGAGACAAATGGCAAGAAATATTTCACACCATCAGCAAAAACAAGTTGCGTACGTTTTTGACTGGCTTTAGCGTAGCGTGGGGAATTTTCATGTTGATTATTCTGCTGGGAGCCGGTACTGGTTTGTCAAACGGCGTAAAAGTAGAATTTAGAGATGCCGCCACCAATAGCATTTGGGTGTTTGGCGGTCAAACGAGCGAGCCCTATAAAGGCATGAAACCTGGGCGTTTTATTCAGTTCGACAATGCTGATTTCAACACCATCAAGACCGACATACAAGGCGTGGAGAAAGCGAGTGGTCGTTTTTATGTGCCTGGTTCCAATGTGAGTTACAAAAAAGAAACTGGCGATTTTGGAATCAGAACCGTTCATCCCGATCATCAATACATCGAGAAAACAAGAACCATCGAAGGAAGGTTTATCAATAACATAGATATTGAGCAAAAGCGGAAAGTCGTTTCCATCGGCACGTTGGTTCAAAAGACGTTGTTCAAGGACGAAGACCCGATGGGAAAGTATTTAGAAGTGAGCGGCGTTCCCTTTAAAGTGATTGGCATCTTTGAAGACGAAGGTGGCGAAAACGAACAAGAAATGCTCTATTTGCCCATTTCCACGGCTCAAATGGTATTCAACGGTAGAAACCGAGTGCATCAAATGATGTTTACCGTAGGCGATGCCGGCATTGAAGAAAGCCATCAGATAGAAACAGCAGTTCGTCAAAAAATGGCCGAAGCCCATGTCTTTAATCCAGAGGATGAGCGTGCCATTCGTTTTTGGAACAATGTAGAAGAATTCCTAAAATTCAATAACCTGTTTGACAACATCGCCCTCTTTATTTGGGTGATCGGAACCATGACGATTATCGCAGGAATTGTAGGAATTAGTAACATTATGATGATTGTGGTGAAAGAACGCACCAAAGAAATTGGCATCCGTAAAGCTTTAGGTGCTACGCCCTACTCCATTATTAGTCTGATTATTATGGAATCCGTATTGATTACTTCCGTGGCTGGTTACATCGGTTTAGTGTTGGGCGTTGGCCTCATCGAATTGGTGGACAGTTTTATTCCGCCAGACACCCAGTTTTTCAATAATCCAGAGGTTAATTTTCAAGTCGCACTGACGGCAACCGTTATACTGGTTGTAGCCGGAACGTTAGCAGGATTGGTTCCTGCCACTCGCGCAGCAGCGATTAAACCCATTGAAGCACTAAGAGACGAATAATATGTTTGACAGCGATAAATGGCAAGAAATATATAGTTCTCTTCGAAAGAACACCGTTCGGACGATTCTAACCGCTTTTGGCGTGTCGTGGGGAATCTTTATGCTGGTGGTGATGTTGGGGGCCGGAAAAGGATTGGAAAATGGGATTACGAGTGGTTTTGGCGGCACGGTCACCAATAGCGTTTTCATTTGGACACAGAGCACTTCCATTCCCTATGCGGGTTTGCCCAAAGGCCGCCGATTCAATATGGACAATGAAGACATGGAAGCCATTCGCCGTGAAGTAAACGAAATAGAATACTTAGCGCCACGGAATCAATTACGGGGTTATCAAGGTGGAAACAATGTGAGTTTCCAAACCAAATCGGGCAACTTTAGCGTGATGGGTGATTATCCTCAGATTCAATTCATCTCTCCGATGGACATTCTAGAAGGCCGATTCATCAACCATTTGGACATTGAAGAAAAACGAAAAGTAGTGATCATCGGCACGAATGTGAAAGAAGTGCTGTTTGGCGATAAAAGTCCGATCAATGAAAATGTAAAGATCAATGGCGTTTATTTTAAAGTGGTTGGCGTTTGGAAAACCAAGAAATCGGGCAACCAAGCTGAAAAAGACACCAAAACGCTGTTTGTTCCCTTCTCTACTTTTCAGAAAGCATTCAATTATGGCAACATCGTAGGTTGGATGGCAGTGACCGCCAACCCGAATTCTTCAGGTGAAGCAGTTGAAGAGAAAATTGTGAACATTCTTAAAAAGCGCCACAAAGTTGCTCCACAAGACGATCGAGCTTTTGGATCGTTCAATGCAGAGAAAGAATTCAAACAAATGAGCGGTTTATTTAGCGCCATCTCTACCCTCATTTGGGTGGTGGGCATTGGAACGTTGATGGCTGGAGTGATTGGAGTGACCAACATTATGCTGATTGTGATTAAAGAACGAACCAAAGAAATAGGAATCCGACGCGCCATTGGTGCGACTCCTGCCTCCATTATTTCTCAAATTATGACGGAATCCATTGTATTAACCGGATTAGCAGGCTATTTTGGATTAGTTGGAGGAATTGGTGTGGTGGAATTAATTGCCGCCAACCTTGGCCCTGCTGACGGCGACAGCATGTTTACCAACCCAGAAATCGATTTACAAGTGGCCTTAACAGCATTGGTCATTTTGGTTATTTCGGGCGCTTTGGCAGGATTAATTCCCGCAAGGAAAGCAGTGAAAGTAAAACCCATAGAAGCACTTAGAACAGAATAAAAAAGAACACAAACAAGAAAGTAAACAATTGATTATGAAAAAGTTTTTTAAAATATTTATTGGAATCGTATTATTGGCCATCTTCGTTTGGACGATCTATTTCTTGTATTCTAAATCGGAGGAGGTGCCAACGGTTTACCAAACCACTGGTACGTTAACCACCGACATCATCAAAAAGACAGTGGCTACAGGATCAATTGTTCCCCGTAAAGAGATTGAAATCAAACCACAGGTGTCAGGAATCATTGATGTCATTTATGTGGAAGCTGGGCAGATGATTCAAAAAGGAGATAAAATTGCCTTGGTGAAGATTATTCCAAACATGGTGAGCCTAAACAATGCTGAAAATCGAGTGCGTCAAGCGAAGATTAGTTTGGACAATGCAAAGATGGACTTGGATCGAAATAAAGAGTTAAAAGACAAATCCGTGATTGCTGCTGCTGAATTTCAACCGTTTGAATTGTCTTACAAATCAGCAAAAGAAGAAATGAAGGCTGCACAAGACAATTTGGAATTGATTCAAAAAGGAGAAACTTCCAACAACAAAAGCACCACCAACCGATTGATTCGATCTACCATTTCAGGAATGGTGTTGGATGTGCCAATCAAAGAAGGAAACTCAGTGATAGAAGCCAATACCATGAACGACGGAACCACAGTGGCTTCTGTTGCCGACATGAGCGATTTGGTGTTTGAAGGAAAAGTAGATGAATCGGAAGTAGGTAAAATTAAAGAGGGAATGGCGTTGATTCTTAGAATTGGAGCCATTGAAAATGAAACCTTTGATGCAGTTTTGGAATACATTTCTCCAAAAGGAATCGAAGAAGATGGCGCCATTCAGTTTGAGATCAAAGCGGCAGTTAAATTAAAAGAAAATCAATTTGTGAGAGCTGGCTACAGCGCCAATGCAGACATTGTGTTGGAAAGAAGAGACAGCGTTTTGGCTTTGCCAGAATCCTTATTGCAATTTGATGGCGACTCTGCTTATGTAGAATTGATGGTTGGAGATCAGATTTTTGAAAAGCGATACGTGAAGACTGGTCTTTCTGATGGCATTAACATTGAATTGAAAGAAGGTGTGAATAAAGACGATCAATTCAAATTGTGGAATTTGTCTGCTCCGTTGAATAACTAAAAACAAAAGAAACCGCCGTAGGGACGTTGCATGCAACGTCCCTACGGCGGTTTAAAAAATAACATTAATACACGATCAAACGCCCTTCGGTCATTTCTTCCATGGCGTATTTTATTCCTTCTCTTCCTAATCCTGAATCTTTTACTCCACCGTACGGCATGTGATCGATTCTAAACCCTGGGATGTTATTCATAATCACTCCTCCTACTTCCAACTCTTCAGTGGCGTATTTGAAATTTTTCAACGAATTGGTGTACACCCCAACTTGCAATCCATATTTAGAGTCATTCGTCATTTTGATGGCTTCTTCGAAGCTGTTCGCCTTCTCCAATACCGCTACTGGCCCAAATACTTCCTCTGCGGCCACTTTCATATCCGAATTGCTATTGGTGATCAATGTTGGTTCGTAAAGGTTGTGCTCATCACTTAAAATGGCTCCACCCAATAATACTTTTCCGCCTTGTTGTTTGGCTTCTTGCACCCAATCATTGATTCTGTTTAAATGTCCTTTATCAATTACTGGCCCTACCATCACATTATCATCTTGCGCATCACCCACTTTTAGTTTCTGAATGGATGAAATCAACGCCGACTGAAAACGGTCGAATACTTTCGCATGCACAAAAATTCGTTGCGTAGAGATGCAAATCTGTCCGGCATATAAATAAGCTCCTTTGGCTACTAAGTCTGTTATTGATTCTACGTCAACATCCTCATCGACAACAACAGATGCATTTCCGCCCAATTCTAAGGTTACTTTTTTCTTGCCGCAAATGCTTTTCAAATACCAACCTACTTTATCACTTCCAGTAAACGATAATTTAGCAACACGCTCATCCTTTACCAATTTCTCTGCAACAGGAATGTCGCACACCAATACATTGATGACACCTGCAGGATACCCCACATCTTCCATCAAGGACGCAAAAGCCAAACACGACATTGGCGCTTGTGGCGCTGGTTTAATTACCGTTGTGCAGCCAGTTGCCAACGCAGGAGCTACTTTATGCATTACTAGATTTAACGGGAAGTTAAAAGGTGTAATACAAGCAATTACGCCAATAGGAAAACGCTTCGTGAAAGCCGTTTTCCCTTCACCTGCTCCCCAATCCATCGGCACCACTTCTCCACCAAAACGAGTGGCTTCTTCTATGGCCAAACGCAAAGTGGTTAAGCTTCGATCTACTTCATTGGTAGCGTATGAACGAGGCTTCCCGCCTTCATTGATGATAATATTAATGAATTCGTCTTTTCTTTCTTTTAGCTTGTCGTACAGCTTTTGCATCATCTCTGCGCGCTTTCCTGCCGACCATCTTTTAGTGATTTCAAAAGCTTCATTGGCCGCAACGATTGCTGCTTCCATCTGTTCTTCTGTCGCTTGTGGAATTTTTCCGATTTCGGTTCCTTGATATTTATCTAAAATAACCTGAAATTCTCCCGTTCCTTTTGACTCCCACTTCCCTGCGATATAGTTATTTGACTGATAATTTCTCATGTTGTTATATATTGAATTGTTCGGTATTAATTTGTCTGTTTGAAGTTTGCTAACTTCATTTGAACTCGCCCTTTTTGGCATTATTGATATTGATATAAATCCGTTCTTGTCTGAAATTATCGAAACTTTGTTTGGTGCTTCTGCCAGGCCAAAAATAGGTAGCTGACAACTCTTCTATATCATATTGAACACCATAAAGAGTAACAAAATTCTTCTGGATGTCTTTATTGTACAAAGGTGGATATAAAAATTTGTTCCGTATTTGATCTCGTGAAATATTCGGAATATTTACCATTTCATCCAAAAACTGTTTTCGCTCTCTGGTTAAAGTAAACTCCTCATATGCCAACCACTCCGTGGCTTGCTGGTGATTTGTCGCCACCATTTCATGATCGATAAATGGCGCCTTTCCCGGGAATAGATACACGGTTCGAAACGCTCCATTTTTATCCAAAATAGTGATGTTGTAACTCATGTGCGAAGGAATTCGCTGCAAGCAAGCTACCGCCTCTTCCGTATTCGAACACGTTTCGAGAACATAACGCATAATGAGTGGAATCCCAAAACCGTCGGCGCTGCTATTTTTCCCACCAAACGTCAAGGAGATGGAAAGTCCATCTGCGTTGATTCCATCTAGCAACCCCCAATTGCAATCAGAAGTTCCAATAACTGGCTTCAACCAATTCGTTTTAAAAACATTGCCTTCAAACCATTTGGGATTGTAATCGTAGTTTCGAATCAAAGAATAGGGCGGTTTATTCCACGCCACTTGCGTGCAACCGCTCATAAACACCGGCGGATTGTACATGCTCAAATAGCGAGCAGCCAAGTCTCCACCACCAGCCAATCGCACAACTTCTTCATAAATGGGCAACAGCTCTGGCATGTATTTTTCCAGTTGTTCGACGCACGTTAAATAGCCAGGACGCGCTAGCAATCCTTCCTGTACGTACCAATTCCTATAGTACGGCCACGACTTGTTGAAACACTTCTGCCACTTCTTTCCTACCTTATCTTCTTCAACACTCTTAAGCGAGACGAGCATATTTTACATCATTTTAAACCCACCTATTTCGGCTTCTTTCAATTGAATTTGAGCTTCACTTGGGTCAATTGTTTGATACTTGCCTTTAATGGCGTTAATCCATTTCTTAGCGCGATCTTTCAACTCAAAATTATCGGTCATTAAGCGGCCTCTAAGCACTAGAATTCCCATATCGGCACCTTCGTAGAGGTAATCGCCTTTTCGGGTAATTCTCAAGAAGAACGCTTCATTTTCATTTTCAATGGCTCTACGGTGAGTGTCCATTCTATCATAAACAAATTCTCCGTCCTGCTGTAAACTCCAAATTCCTGATTTAGGAGCTTCTGAAACTAATTTAATGTTGTCTTCCGTGTATTTTATCACCAATTGACACCAATTGTCAATGTTTTCTTTTCGAGCCCATCTATCGTTGACTGCCTTAACACTAAGTTTATACGGTTGATCCATCCATTCCAATAAATGGAACATAAACAATGGCATATCAGCCAATGCAAACACCGCATGGTTGGTAATTGAACTCGCACCTGTAATACGTGGATTTAATTCTCCTAAATATATCTGATTGTTATCTTGGTCGATTAAGTAATCCAATTCAAAATATCCTTTGTAACCTTCTTTTCGTAGCTGATCTCCAAATAGTCTGGTGTATTTTCTTGCTTTCGCACGAATGGTTTTCGTAAATGCATCGGCATAGATTTCATTTCCACACCAGCCGCCTTTGTAAGGAGTCAATTCTTTAAAGCCAACCAACTCTGTCATTAAAGGCGCTACAATCGTTCCATGGCGGGTCACACAAGCTTCGATTGCCGCACCTCTACAGTTGATGCGTTTCATCACTTTTACTTCGTCCTCTCCCTCTATTTCGTCTGCATGCTTGTTATAGCTCGCTTCATCATTGATAAAAAAGGTCGTATGTCCTGAATCTCCGTATGGCAACTGAATTACTAAATCCGTTCCCAACTCTTTGGCTTTCTTTCCCAATTCTTTATACGATGAAATCTTAGTCAACACATAAGGAACACAAGGCACACCTGCTTTTTCAGCAATTCGGTTCGTGTTCACCTTATTGTCCATAAAGCTTCTCATCTTGGCTGGAGGAAAACAAACCTCTAGGCCATTTTTCTTGGCCAATTCTTCAGTTCGTTCATCAAACATTAAGAAAAGTGCTTTTCCACCAGGCCCTCTTTTTTTAATGTAATCCACCACTTCTTTGTGCTCTAAAAGGTAGTTATTGATGTCTTCAATGCTAGTAAACTCTTCGTGTGGAAGCTCTTCTTTAGGAGCAAATACGTTTGGATGTCCACCATCAAAACACTCGATGTAACAGATAAATTTGAACTTTCGAACCCACTCATCAGCTCCCAATAAGTTAAAATTGGTCGCGCTTATAAAATAAACTGGTTTCTCATTTCTGTAAAAGAATCTTCTAATTTCAGGTATTCCTTTTAACACTTCCTTTTCTGATTTTTTCTTAGTTTTCGAGCTTGATTTTTTTGCAGACATACTTTATATTTTATTAGAAATTAATTATTTAGAGTGGCCATTCATGGAATAGACTCCCATCATGGCGGTAGCGGTTTTTTTACGATTTAGAGCTGCTTGAGTAAAGATTCGAATCCCTAACTCATCTCGATATCCATGGATTTCCTTCACATCCAAATTGATAAAGAACTCTAAAATTTCATTGCTCAATACTTGACCAGGCACTAAAATTGGAAAACCAGGAGGATAAGGAATCACAAAAGAAGCCGAAACGATCTCGCGACCATTGGCCATCGCCTCTTTGCACTCTCCTCTTCTGATGAACTCACATTTTGTTTCGTCATAAGACAAGAAATAGGCTTCTCGTATATTACCACCTGGCACACCTGGAACTGCTTGAAATGAACTGTGAAAATGACTGAAATCAGGCAATGGCGGTAAATCCTCCGTTAACGACTTAATGTTCCTTTCCACTATTTTTAATTGAGCATTACTCATTGCTTCCCGTTGCTCATCCAATTGATCAGTAATCTTTAGCAAAACACTAATCAGATAGGCGACTGAACTTCTCGTAGTCCCAATATTCGTCATGAAAAGCACAGAGTTTCTTGATGTTTTATTGATTTGAATTCCAAACTGATCCATTAAGAATTTATTCTTAAACGTATCTCCATCTACCCCAGTACGGCCAATAAACAAATTGATCTTTGTTGGATCCAACACAAACTCATCATTCGTCCATGCTTCCTCCATTCGAATCCATCCATTTTTGGGATTAAAATACTGAGAGATCCCTGACTTTCTATACTCTTTTGGAATATTGTTTTCAACAGTTAACACATCAAAGTATTTTTTCAAACGCGGATGGGTAGCAATCTTCGAACGCAATACCATCGCCATTTCGATGCTTTTCTCCACCATTTCATAACCTTCAAACATCACTTGTCTTCTTCCAGCATCCAATGAGGCCAATATTTGGTAGGATGGAGAAGTTGAAGTATGTGTTTTGTAGGCCTCGTGAAAGGAATCTTCTACTTTTCGCTTGAAAGACTCATCATAAATATGAATCATGGAACCTTGACGCAAAGCACTCAACGTTTTGTGAGTAGATTGTGTCGCGTACACCCTGATTTTTACTAAATCAGGATCAGGCATTGGTTCCGGGTTTTCTAATTTCTTATTGGCTTCAAACTTCTTTCTATAACTGTCGCTTTTGTACCTTTTTTGCAACATTCTAGCCGAGTACATGGCGGTACGCTGCTTGTAGATAGGCGTAAATCCAGCAAATGCAAACCACGCTTCATCCCACAAGAAAATCATATCTGGCTTTATGGCCAAGATTTCATGCATTACTTTTTGAACGTTGTACACAATTCCGTCAAAGGTACAATTGGTTAACAGCAACATTTTAACACTGTCTAATCTCCCTGCTTCTTTTAATTTAAGCAGCTTGTGCTTTATTTCCGCTAATGGAACTGCACCGTACATGCTGTATTTTTCGACAGGATAGGAATCCAAATACACAGGCAATGCTCCCGAAAGTACCAACCCATAATGGTGTGATTTATGGCAATCTCTGTCAATTAGCACTAAATCTTCAGGCTGAACCAATGCTTGAAGTACTATCTTATTTGCAGTTGAAGTACCGTTAGTTACAAAATACGAACTTAACGAACCGTATGCTTTTGAAGCAAGTTCTTGTGCTTTCTTCAAAGGACCCGTAGGTTGTAATAATGAATCCAATCCACCAGTAGTTGCGGAGGTTTCTGCTAAGAAAATATTCTTCCCATAGAAGTCGCCAAAATCTTGCAACCAAGAAGACCTAAAAATGGAGTTTCCCCTAGAAATAGGCATGGCGTGAAACACTCCTGTTGGTTTTTTACTGTAATCAACTAATGCCGAAAAGAATGGCGTTTCGTATCGTTCCTTAATGCTGTGCAATACACTTAAATGTATTTCTTGCAGGTCTTCCGTTCTATAGAACACCCTTTTAAAGCAATCCAAGGTACTGTCGCTCAATTGAGAAACGGCAATATCTGAGATGTAAAATAAATCTAATTCAGGACGCAGCAACTTGATGATCTTGCCTAAGTTCAATCCTAAATCTAAGTTTTTGCTTTCGTCGATTTCTATGCTGTCCAATCCTGTGATAAAAGGATGGATGGACTTTAAATCTTCCGACGACTTTTTTGCAATTCCCGAGCGGACGATCGCAGTTTGTATATTGGGATTAAACAGTAACGCAATCAATGCATCTTCCACATTCGATAAGAAGATCACATCGTAGGTAAACTGTTCACTCTTGCTTCTAAGTTGTTCAAATTTATTTCGAAGGTTCGTTTTCTCGTCTTCAGAGATCTCATCGACGACGATGACTTCAAAGTAATTCTGCCTTTTAGGCTGATTCACTTTATCATCCCCCAACATTTTCTTGCGCTTTTCCTCGGTTTCTGTGGCGCTTCTATTGGAACGATAACTTTCGCTTATCAATGAACGCACTACTTCAGAAATAGAGTGCGTAAAGGCAGCGTATTGGCCTCTATCATACATCGACTTTAAGGAATCGATGTATTTGACACCAGGATAAGCAAAATAGCGCTCTATAACTTTAAGGGACTCAAAAGAATGATTGATTCGCTCAATAAAGGTTTCTGAAGTAAATTGCTCGAAATCATTTTTAGCAAAATGAGTGGCTACTAATTTCAGGTTGTTCCATGAATCACTTCTGTATTGGGCAATGTTAAAATAATCTTTCGCTTTAAATTTTTTGGTGTAAGCAATTTCGTTTGGCATTAATTAATTTTTTGAGTGAAGAGCCATTTTATTTCCTTCGCTATCTATAAACAGTGCAAAGTAACCTGCATCGTCGTTAATTTTTTGTTTCGACATGAGTACACGCCCGCCAGCAGGTTCAATTCTATTCAAAATCAAATCTAGATTATCTCCTCCATTCAAATAAATCAATAATCCTTTATCACTGGGACTCGAACCCTCGCCTGAAATGATGGCTCCACCAGTTTCATTTTCTCCCGGAAAAAAGGCCATAGAATACCCATTCATGGTATTCGTCTCCATTTTCATTTGATAAATTGAATTGTAAAAATTTACTGCACGTTCAAAATTCAGGGCGGGAATTTCAAACCAACTGACAAAACTTCCTTTAATATTTATTTCTTCTACTTTCGGTCGCCTTGTTGATGTCTTCATGTTTTTTTTCTGCTTAAGTTACAGAATTTTATTAATTGGAATATCATTATTTCCATCATTTGAAAACTCAGGTGGGTGCTGACTGCTAAGAGTCGACTCTATTTGCTTCATTCTAATAGGCTTAGATAATGAGCCCAATTTATCTAATTCTGGATATTTTTTTCCAGGTTCATAGATATCAAACATCACTTTGCGGTCTCTGAAGCTTTTTAACGGCTGTCCTAGTCGCAATAAACCTTCTTCACGACTCTTTTTTACTCGCTCTAAATCAATTTCAATTGGAATTAATTCAGGTCCTGTACTCGCTTGATACAACACACGACCATCAGGGCCACATACAATAGAACGACCAGTACCACCTTCTCCTAATCCATTAATGTCAAACACATAACATTGGTTGGTTGCCGCAGTAGATTGAGCCAATGCCAATTCAATATCACGATCAATGGTTCCTGTTAACGTGGGGTGAATAATTACCTCTACCCCATTTACAGCCATTGTTCGAGAGGTTTCAGGAAACCACATGTCGTAGCAGATTGAAATACCAAACTTTCCAACTTGCGGCACATCCCACATCAAAAATTGATCGCCACCAGTCACCCCAACTTCATAAGGATAGAAAGGAAACATCTTATCATAACGACCAACAATCTCACCTTGAGGATTGATGACACAAGCAGTATTGAATATTTTATCGTCTCGCTTATAAAACATACTTCCAGGAATCAACCAAATACCATATTTCTTGGCAATTTCTTGAAATTCCTTTTCGTCATTATTGTGACTTTCTTGTGCAAAATAGGTCAAAGGACCATAAGCACAAAGCTCACTCAACACCACCATTTGAACCCAAGGATAAACAGAGCACATCACGTCAATCTTGTGTTTCATTAACGGGATATTTCTCTGATTCGCTGATACGTGCATCTGGATGCCTCCAATTGAAAATGGTTTCATATGGTAAGTTGTTATAATCTATTTGTAAAAATTAATACTGCAATTATGCAGTCAGTTTAGCCAATTCCTCAGCTATAATATCTAAGCCTTTATTCAGTAACTCTTCAGAAATTACTAGAGGACACAAGGTTCTTAACACACTTTTGTGCACTCCCGCAGAAATTACGATTAATCCTCTATCTGCGCAAGCATTGACCAATTTAGAGCACAATTCATAATCTGGCTGGCTGGGATCATTGTCTTTCACAAACTCCATCGCAATCATGGCTCCAAGTCCTCTAACTTCACCTATCTGAGGGTGTTTTGACTTCAATACCTCAAATCGGTTGCGAATGATGTCTCCTACTTTTTGAGCTTTTTCATTGAGGTTGATGTCTTCCATGTATTTAATGGTCGCTAATGAAGCGGCACAAGCAATAGGATTTCCGATGTACGTTCCACCAATGGTTCCGGGCGCTGCTGCATCCATTACTTCTTGTTTCCCGATTACAGCTCCAATTGGCATTCCTGAACCCATTGATTTCGCCCAAGTAGAAATGTCTGGTTGAACATCATAATGATTCATGGCTCCCCAAGCGGCTGTGCGTCCAAAACCGGTTTGCACTTCATCAAAGATCAGCATGATGCCATATTTATCACAGATCTCTCTCAATCCTTTAACATATGCTTTCGGAGCCACAGTAAAACCACCTTCTCCTTGAACGAGCTCCAATATAATGGCCGCCACATCTTCGTGTTGAACGTTTGTTATGAAAAATTTCTCTAATCGTCTTAATTCTTGAGCAACAAACTCTTCTTCTGTTTTTCCTTCTCCCTTTTTGTAGAAATTAGGATAATCTATTCGATACACCTCTGGCGCAAATGGGCCACAACCGATACTGTATGCTGTTTTGGAAGTCAATGTCATGGCCATCATCGTACGACCATGGAAAGCCCCAGAATAGCAAATTACAGCGCTTCTGCCAGTAGCTTGTTTTGCAATTTTAATCGCATTTTCTACCGCTTCAGCTCCGGTGCTCACCAACATGGTTTTTGCTTTACCACCGTGAGGAAATAAGGTATTTAGTTTTTCACACAAGGCAATGTATGGCTCATAGGTCACCACATTAAAACTCGTATGAATAAATTTTTGCGCTTGATTGATAATAGCGTCAACGACAGGCTGTGGACAATGACCTGCATTTGCCACTCCAATTCCTCCTGTAAAATCAATTAGTTCGTTTCCATCTACATCTATTATGGTGGCATCTTTTGCCGATTGAACTGTAGCGGTATTAAATACACCAACACCATTTGCAACGGCATTTTTTCTACGGGCTAGAAGTGCTTCGCTTTTTGACTTATTCATTTTATTATCAATTGATTATTAAATATTTTTAGATTGTTTTTTTCTTGAAAAAAGTGCTACAAAGGTAGGTCAAAAAAATCGTCTGTTTTGCAATATTTCTAACTAACATTTAACAAATTAGCCTTTGATTTTTAATTTCTTCAAATAAGCCTACTTTTGCGGCATCCAAAGCGAAATTTATGAGTTTAGAAAAAGAATTGCAAGCAAGAAGCGAATCAAAATGTGAATTATGTGGATCAACAGAATCCTTGGGAATCTATATCGTTCCTCCCACTCCTAGCGGAACAGTTGATGGATCAGTATATGCTTGTGAAACGTGTAAAACGCAGTTGGAAAATTCGGAGTTGATTGATCCCAATCATTGGAGATGCTTAAACGACAGCATGTGGAATCCAAACCCACCAGTGCAAGTTGTAGCTTGGAGAATGTTGCACAAATTGAAAGCTGAAGGCTGGCCAGTAGATTTGATCGACATGATGTACATGGAAGATGAAACCAAAGAATGGGCAAAAGCCACTAACGACCATGTAGCAGAAGAAGATCGAATCATTCACAAAGACAGCAATGGCGCATTATTAGCTGCTGGAGATGCTGTGGTTTTAATCAAAGATTTAAATGTAAAAGGCGCCAATTTTACCGCAAAACGTGGAACGGCTGTTCGAGGCATTTCATTGGTTCACGACAATGCTTCACAAATAGAAGGAAAAGTAAACGGACAGCAGATTGTAATCTTGACCGAGTTTGTAAAAAAGTCATAATTAAGTTGCTATAACAATAAAGTGATAAGCGAATCGTTTTTAGACTGAATTTTAAACCAAAAAACGATGACTTTATTAAACAAATGGCTGTCTCTATTTTTTCTAACCATAGTTCTTTATGCTTGTAAAAAAGAAGATGATGATATAATCATTCCTCCTCCTGTTACTAATGCTACTTCAGCTAGTGAATATGCAAAGCTTGATGTTGGAAATTACTGGATTTATGAGCGATACAACATAGACACTAATGGCAATGAAACCGCTTTGGGTGTTTATGATAGCAGTTACGTAGAAAGAGATACTTTGATAAACGGAAATAAATATGCGGTTCTCATACTTCCATCTCATATTCCAAATACACAAACTCATTTTATATTAAGAGATTCTTTAGATTATATAATAGACTCTGATGGTAGAATCTATTTTTCATTAACCGACTTCAGTTCAATTTTATTTAACCATTATAATTTGATAACGACTAATGATACTGTTTATCATATCTACAGACAAATGAGAAATAAAGACAGTCTTGTATCAGTGCCTGCGGGATCGTTTAAAACCTATAATGCTTTGGAGAAAGTTGACTTTAAGGGAGCGTATGCTCATTTCAGAGATAGAAACAGAAATAAACTATACGCCAAAAACATAGGGATCATTTACAATACTCAGATACAGTATGCCTCTAACCCTACTTCCCCTGTCCAAAAGCTAGTCCGATATTACGTGAAATAATAACTAGAGCGAATGAATTCAATTTCATTCGCTTTTTTTTTGAACTACCTATTCCTATCCATCAACTTCAGAAATCCTTCAGAATTAAGGAATACTTTTGTAAAATGAAGTTACTGATTATCGAAGATGAAATTGAACTGTGCCAGACGATGGCTAATTTTCTAAAAAAGGAAATCGATGTGGTAATAACAGCTTTCAATAAAAAGGAAGCCAACGAAAAGTTACGCTACAATCAATTTGACATCATTATCTTGGATATTGGTTTACCAGATGGCAATGGATTGGACATTCTGTCTGAGATCAAAAAACACCAAGAGAAACCTTGCATTATTATTGTTTCAGCGAAAAACTCATTAGACGATAAAGTAAAAGGGCTTGACTTGGGTGCTGACGATTACATCACCAAACCTTTCCATCTAGCTGAATTAAATTCTAGAGTTAAAGCACTGGCAAGAAGAAAACTATTCCAATCGGAGGAGGTTTTAACCTTTAATGAAATCTCCATTAATCTTTCAGAGAATCAAGCCTACATCAATGCCCAATTGTTGGAATTAACCAAAAAAGAGTTTGCTCTCCTACTCTATTTTATTACCAATAAAAACAGGGTATTAACCAAGGAGTCCATCGCAGAACATTTGTGGGGAGATAATATTGATTTCGTTGACAATTATGATTTCATTTATACCCACATCAAGAATTTAAGAAAGAAAATAGATCAACTCGAAGGAACCGATTATTTGAAGACGATTCACGGGATAGGTTATAAATATTGCTAATCATGAAATTAATTACCAAAACCAATCGAAACTTTCTAGCGGTATTGCTACTCACATTGCCTATCTCCTTATTTGCTTTGTACCTTACACTGCAATTTTTGATTTATGACGAAGTAGATGAAAAGCTCAAGTTGGATGAGTTAAGAATTATTCAACAATTGGAAAAAGGGATCGAAATTACTTCGATTGAACCCATTATTGAAGTAAAGAAACTGAATCAAATAAAAACGGAAAGAACTGTCATACAAAATAAATATCTATACGATCCTATAGAATCAGAAGAAGAACTTTTTAGAGAAATAGAATCATACCGGATCATCAATAACCAAGTATACCTCATTAAAGTACGGCAATCGATCATCGAAGGAAAAGACTTTTTATTGGCCACCATCTTTACTTTCACTCTAAATCTGATCCTTTTTGCTGTTCTTCTATTTTTCTACAATCAACGATTCTCGAAACAATTGTGGAAACCGTTTTATGCCAACATCAATAAATTAAAGTACTTCTCCCTTTCTGACCCTGAACCTTTGTTGCTTGAGGCATCCAATATAGATGAATTTGAAACACTCAAAAAATCAATTCAAGACATCACGCTTAAGGTTCAAAAGGATTATCAAACGCTAAAAGAGTTTACCGAAAATGCTTCTCATGAAATTCAGACTCCTTTGGCCATTATTTTAATGACGCTAGATGAGATTATTCAAGATGAGCCTTCTGCAGAGAATAACAAACGAATCTATACTTGCTATCAGGCCGCACAGCGACTTTCCAAATTGAATGAGAAACTACTACTGTTGGCGAAATTAGACAATAGCCAATTTAATGAAATTAAAACCATCAATTTCAATGTACTAATCGATAATAAATTGAAGGAGTTCGAAGCTTTTTCGGAAGAGAGTCGCCTAAGTATTTCTATAAATTCAATCGATAAATTTGAATTAGGAATCGACAACACACTAGCGAATATATTAATAACAAACCTATTAACAAACGCAATAAAGCACAATTTAAGAGGTGGAAAAATAGATATCAGATTAGATTCCACCTCATTTAGTATTGTTAATTCCACTGCAGAAATGTGTGATACCAAAGAAATTTTAAACCGATTTAAAAAAGGCAATCAGAAATCAAATTCATTGGGATTAGGATTGGCGATAGTAAATCGCATTGTGGAAACGAGTCAACTAAAAATGGATTTATTCTGCGATGGCACTACTTTTTCAATTAAAATTTCAAAACAATAAGTCTACAGACTTTCTTTAGAATTACAACCTACTTTTGATTCTTAAACAATTAAAAACAACTATTATGAAAAACACCATTGCAACAATTAGTCTAGTCATTGGGTTGTCATTTACCTCTAATGCTCAAGATGTTCCAACAACTATTACCACCTCATTTTCTAAAAAATTCCCTCAAGCAAAAACGGTGAAATGGGAGAAAGAAAATGCGAACGAATGGGAAGCCGAATTTAGAATAGATGGAATAAATTATTCCGCCAACTTTGGTACCGATGGCACATGGAAAGAAACAGAACAAAAAATATTGGTCAATGATTTGCCTAACTCCATCAAAAGCATGATTCTAAAAAGCTATAGCACTTATAAAGCAGAACATGCTGAGATTATAGAGAAACCTGATTTCAAAGGATATGAAGTCGAACTGAAAAACGATGAACAAACAATTCACTTATTACTCGACCATTCAGGAAAAATAGTCAAAGAAGAAGTTGAGAAAGAAGAAGCTGACGATTAAAACAACAACGGATCATTAAAAAATACCAAGCAAACTGTTTGGTATTTTTTTTTGGCTCTTAACTTCAAATAAAAAACAGAATCACCACATAGTTTTACCAAAATAAACAATGAACTATGTCTCTAAACTTCAGAATCACAGTATTTCTTTTTATTTGTTTCACGCCTTTTATTGTTAAATCTCAAACTTCCAGCATTACAATTTCTGGTACTATTGTCGATGACTCTTCTCAAGAAAAGCTTCCTTTCGTTTCCGTGGTAATCAACAAAGCAGATGATTCTACTTTTCAATCGGGAACTATAACAGACATGAACGGTCGATTTACTTTCGAAAATGTGACGCCAGGCAACTACACTTTAACTACTTCTTACATTGGTTATTCCTCAAAATCACAATCCCTATTCGTTGGAAATAAATCTGACTTCATTGCCATTGGTGAAATCCAATTAGAGCCTAGCGTTACTAAATTAGAAGAGGTAATGATTCAAGGAAAACGAGATGCCATTTCCTCCAAGATGGATAAAAAAGAATTCTACCTAGAAGACAATGTTTCACAAAGTGGTGGATCTGCAATCCAAGCGATGGAAAGTTTACCGGGAATCACTATCGTAGATAGTAAAGTAAACCTAAGAGGAAGCGACAAAATAATCATTCTAATTGATGGAAAGCAATCTGCGTTGACTGGTTATGGCGGACAATCAGGGTTAGAAAATATCCCAGCTTCTTCTATTGAACGCATTGAAATTATTAATAACCCAACTTCTAAATACGATGCCAACGGCAATGCCGGAATCATCAACATCATTCTTAAAAAAGAGAAAAAAGAAGGATTCAATGGAAAGTTTGGAGCAACAGCTGGAGTAGGTTCTTTGTGGGTCAGAAGAGAGAACTTACCAACCATAAGCGATCAGTATCAATATACGCCAAAAATTAATCCTTCCTTGTCATTGAACTACAGAAAAAAGAAAATCAATGTCTTTTTGCAAGTAGATAATTTATACACCCAATCTTTAAATAAAAATGAATTTGTAACTAGGACTTATGACGATGGGACGGTTATCAATCAACAAACCAAGCGGAATAGAAACACCAACTTCTTCACTTCTACTTTGGGTCTGGATTGGTACCTCAATGAATCGAATCAAATTACCATTTCAACTTTATTCGGAACGGAACACATTATCGATAAGGGCGAACAGCCATTTTTTAACAATGACCAAGAGCGAACAAGGTTGTGGCAGTTTGTTGAGAATGAATTGAAGACAACCATTATGGGCAAAGTGGTTTACAGTCATCAATTTGCATTGCCCGGAAGAAGTTTGAATTCAAGCTTTAACTACACCTTTCATCGAGAAAACGAGCAATATACCTTTCAAAACACACTGCCCAATTATTCGGGAGAGGAAGCCTTCAAACTCCTTTCGGATGAAAAAGTAGGCGATTTGAGTATTGACTATACCGAACCTTTAAAGTATGGAAAATTAGAAACAGGAGTAAAACTAAGAGTCAGAACCATCCCAACAAATATGCAGTTTTTTCCAAGTGCTCAATCTCCATTAGATACCAATGCAGGAGGAAAAGCAACCTATTCAGAGATTATTCCTGCCGTTTATAGCAATTACTCAGTTGAAAAAAATAAGTGGGATGCCGAATTGGGATTGCGATTGGAATACGTAAAATTAGATTATAAAGTAGACCCCAATCACAACACCTACAAAAGTGATGGATACAATTACTTTCAACCATTTCCGAGCCTACGATTGGGTTATAAGGTGAATTCAGGGAGCAAACTTTCCGTTTTCTACAACCGTCGGATAGATCGTCCTAATGAAGTAGACATTCGAATTTTTCCAAAATACGACGATGCTGAAATCATAAAAGTGGGGAATCCATCTTTGAGGCCACAATACACCAATTCATTTGAACTCGCTCATAAAAAAACATTAAAGAAAGGCTACTGGTACAATTCAATTTTTAGTCGATTTTCGGATGGAACCATCACCAGGATATCATCTACAGCAGATAGTAGTAATTTGATTTATGCCGTCTTTCAAAATGCAGGAAAAAGTAACACAACCGGAATAGAGTCTGTATTCTCTCAAGATATGACGAAATCTATTTCCTATAATTTAGGAGTGAATGTCTATTACAACACAATCGAAGCATTCACGGTCAATAATTTATACCCAACTCCGCAAGTTTTTTCTGCGAATCGACAAAGCATCATTTCTGGAAATGTAAAATTAAACACTACCTTCCACCTGAAAAAACAAATAGATGTCAACATCACTGCTATTTACCTCGCTCCAGACATCATTCCACAAGGAAAAATGGGTGAACGATTCACATTGAATGCCGGACTCAAAAAGTCGTTAAACAATGGCAAAGGAGAACTTTTCATCAATGCTTCAGACTTGCTAAACACAAGTATTATTCGAAAAAATATTCAAGGCAATGGATTCAGTTATCGAAGTACCGATTATAGAGAATCTCAAGTTATCCGAGTGGGATACAAACATCAATTCTAACCTCAATTAAATTAAAAAAATGGCATTAAAAGACGAATTAAGATCACAAGGTAATTTTCTATTCAAAAATAGAAGCTACCTCCCTGTTTTGATTATAGTAGCAGGAATTAGTGTGTTTGTAGACACCAAACTCAACTCCGTAAATAAACCATGGATGGCCTATTATGATGTGGCATGCGTTCTAGTTGGATTTTTTGGTTTGCTCATCAGAATTTTAGCAGTGGGTTACTCTGCTGACAATACCTCTGGTAGAAACACTTCTGCAGGACAAATTGCCGATGACATTAACGCCACCGGTCTGTATTCCATTAGCAGACATCCATTGTATGTAGGCAACTTTTTTATGTGGTTAGGAATCGCCATGTTTACCTTAAACTTTTGGTTTTTGATTGCATTTACTTTCTTGTATTGGTTGTACTACGAGCGAATTATTTTCGCAGAAGAGAGCTTTTTGATTGATAAATATGGAACAAAATACACCGATTATGCAGCCACAGTTCCTGCATTCATTCCTGAATTGAGTAAATGGAAAACACCCAAGAATACTTTCAGTTGGGTCAAAATTATTAGACAGGAGAAAACTGGTATTCTCAACTTGTTCATAATGGTCTATATTTTTAAATCTCTTGGAGAGTTTTTGAATGAAGGCAAATACTACAACCTCAAATCTTATTGGTTTTGGGGCTTAGTCGTTGGAATTATTTGGTACGTTATCATCAAATTGATTCAAAAAAAGACTTCGCTTTTAAATACAGACCGTTAAACACTAATAATATGGAGAATCCAGTCCCTACTCTCAATAAAGTTGCTCAAGTAACTTTATTGTTTTGGATCATGAAAATAGTCGCTACAACTCTTGGTGAAACATTAGGTGACTACCTTTCAATGACGTTAAATCTGGGCTATTTGATTGGTTTTGGAATCACTTTAGCACTATTTACTGTTTTAATATTCATACAGTTGAGCACCAAAGCATATTCTCCACTGAAGTATTGGTTAGTCATAATTTCTACTACTACCCTAGGTACAGAAATATCAGATTTAATGGATAGAACCTTCCATTTAGGTTACACTTTTGGAAGTATTCTTCTATTTTTAGCATTGATATTTACGCTTGCGATATGGTATAAAAAGTACCATTCATTATCGGTCTATCCGATACACTCTAAGTCCAAAGAACTTTATTTTTGGATGGCCGTTTTGTTTTCAAATAGCTTAGGAACTGCTTTTGGCGATTTCATTACGGATAGTTTAAACTTTTCCTATTTAAAAGGCGCAGGGATTACTTCATTTATCATTTTAATCGTCGTAATCCTGCATTGGAAATCCAGTATCAATCCAATCCTACTTTTTTGGATCGCCTTTATATTTACTCGACCGTTTGGGGCCACATTTGGCGATTTTTTAACAAAACCCATCTCAAATGGAGGTTTAGATTTAGGAACCTTAGCAGCGTCCTCAGTTTCGCTAACGCTAATGGGAATACTTATCTACCTTTCTTATAGAAAACAACATAACAAACTAATGACCTAAAAAATGTGCTTATTCTAATTTCATCAGATTTTATTACTTTTAGTGCATTCTGAAAACCAATATGTCTGAAAGCCATCCCATACAAATACGTACACGGTTTAAAGTAAGAACCACCAAAAGTCAATTAGAGATTGAATCTCTGATCAATGCTTTTTTAAAAACCGAAGGGTGCAGTTGTAAAGGAAAAATCAATCACGGGTTTGGAACCATTACCATCCCAAAAACAGAACAGCATTATTGGTCGCCACAGCTGGTCATTTCTATAGAAGAAACAACAGAAGGAACAGAAATGAGAGGATTATATGGTCCTAAACCGTCCATTTGGACCATGTTTGTATTCTTTTATGCAACCATCGGCTTTTCAATTATTATCATTGCAATTATCGGACTCACTAATATTTCTTTGGACAAATCAGCCCAAATTCTGTGGTTGACTCCTGCATTAATTCTTTTGTTTTTGTCGCTTTACTTCACTTCTCATTTTGGTCAGAAAAAAGGACAGGATCAATTACTGATTTTACATAATTTTATAGAAAAAAGTACTGGCTTCACAGTCAACGATCACCTCTAAACACGCACAATAACATGTCATCTGAGAATCAACAATTAGAAACCCTTCAACTCCTCTTCAGAGGACCCAATTTTAAGGAAAAACTAATTGAATCTGCCAATAAGGACAGCAAAGAGTTTAATCGACTGCTTGAGTTGTGCTTGGACAGCAAAGATCAAATTTCTTGGCGAGCTGGTTGGGTATTGAGAGGCTGTTTGAAAAAGAACGACGAGCGACTAAAACCCCATTTATTAGAAATCATACAATCGATAGAAGGAAAAGAAGACGGTCACCAGCGTGAATTGTTAAAAATCTTTGAGGTGTATGACATGGAGGAAGAATTTGAAGGCCATTTATTTGACGTTTGCGCCAATATCTGGGAAGACTTAGAGAAGATTTCTTCGACTCGAATTACCGCAATTAAATTAATGCTAAAAATCGCCAAGAAATATCCTGAACTTCAAAATGAAATTCAATTGTTCATGACAGAAGAGTATACTGAATCCTTGAGTCCAGGCATTAAAAAATCGCTATTGAAATCAATCGATTAAATCGGCAATCATCACTAATCCGTGAATGTCCAGTAGTTTGATTTTCTTCCCTTCTAAGCCAATTAATTTATTCTTTTTAAGATCTGCCAACAGACGAATCACTGCTTCTGTTGCTGTTCCAACCATATTGGCAATTTCTTCTCTGGAGAGCTGAACATCGATGCAATCGTCTTTATCCAATCCAAATGTTTCCTTCAACCACAATAGCATTTCTGCCAACCGTTGCTTGGTCGTTTTCTGTGCCATATTGGTGATCAATTTAGAAGCATTGTCCCAGTTTTTAGCAGTTAACTCTAACATCTTCAAACTAAATTCTGGTTCTTGCTTTATTAATTCAAAGAAATGACTGGCCGGAACAAAACAAATGGAGCAGTCTTCCAAAGCGATGGCTGTAGCACCTAATGCACGCTTACTCAACATCGAATTATACCCCAATATATCTCCTGCTGTAGAAAAACGTACAATTTGCTCTTTGCCACTTTGTCCTATTCGACTAAGCTTAACTTTACCTTTATTGACACAAAAAAGTCCCTTCGAGTAGCTCCCCTCCTTGAAAATAACATCACCCTTAGAATAGAAGTCGCACCCCTTTTCCTCATTGAGTTTGACCAATTGATCGCTATTAAGGCTACAAAAAACAGATTTTTGTCTAGCGCCACATTTTTGACAACTTGGAACCTCTATTTCTTCTTTCATGACAGCTGTTTTAATACCTGACAAATGTCATACTTTTGAACTGATTTAAAAAGGAATTTTGAACCATAATCGGTGTTTAGAGCCAATATAAATAGACATGACTACTTGCTACCATTGTGGAGACCCTTGCCAAGAGGAAACAATTAAAATTGAAGACAAAACATTTTGTTGTCAGGGGTGCCAAACTGTGTATGAAATATTGAATCAAAATGACTTATGCGACTATTACCGATTGGAGCAAATGCCGGGGATATCTCCGAAAGTGCAGAAACAAAACAAATTTGCCTACTTAGAAAACGAAGAAATTCAAGAGCAATTATTGGATTATAAAGACGACTCCATCAGTCGAACGCATTTATACTTGCCACAGATTCACTGTAGCTCTTGTTTGTGGTTGTTGGAGAATTTATACCGATTGCAGCCCGCAGTGCAGCAAAGTCGTGTTAATTTTTTGAAGAAAGAAGTTGTAGTCACATTTTCCAACAAGGATTTTACTCTCAGAGAATTAGTCGAATTATTGGCAAGCTTGGGTTACGAGCCCGAGATCAACCTTGATCGAATAGATCAACCCAAGAAAAAAGCCATCAGTAGGAAACTAGTGTACCAAGTTGGACTAGCAGGCTTTGCTTTTGGAAACATCATGTTGCTGAGTTTACCAGAATACTTTGGGCTAGACCTAGAAAGTTATGAGGAATTTGCCATTTGGTTCGGTTACTTGAATTTACTCATCGCCACGCCAGTGGCGTTCTATAGCGGTTGGGATTATTTCAAATCGGCATGGATTAGTTTGAAAAGCAAGCGACTCAACATTGACGTTCCCATCGCTTTGGGAATATTAGTTTTGTATATTAGAAGCCTTTACGAAGTAGTTTCTCAAACTGGAGCAGGCTATTTTGATTCTTTGTGTGGATTACTGTTCTTCTTATTATTGGGACGTATTTTTCAAGAGAAAACTTATCACCGCCTGTCATTTGAGCGCGATTACAAAGCCTACTTCCCTATTTCGGTCGTACGAATTAAAGACAATGAAGAAAAATCCATTCCAGTCAATGAAATTCAAAAAGGAGATCGAATTCTGATTCACAATGGAGAATTAATTCCTGTGGATGGTATTCTAATTCGCGGAGACGCTCAAATAGACAATAGTTTTGCCACAGGAGAATCTAAACCCATCAGCAAAGAATCTGGAGATCGCATTTATGCGGGAGGACGACAACAAGGAGAAGCCATAGAAATTGAAGCCCTTCGACCGTTATCACAAAGCAAATTGACAAGTTTGTGGAATGATCAAGTGGAACAAGACAAAACCCACAACCATTTCTCTGAAATTACGGACAAAATCAGCCAATGGTTTACTCCAATTATATTGATAGTGGCCATTGTATCAGGCATTTTTCAATGGGCCAACGGAATTCATGCCGTCATTCAAGTGGTTTCGGCCGTTTTGATTGTCGCTTGCCCTTGCGCTTTGGCATTAGCAGCTCCGTTTACATTTGGACACACCACCAGATGGCTGGGGCGTCACAATTGTTATTTAAGGGAATCGGCTGTGGTAGAAGATATGGCCAATCTTAACCACATCGTGTTTGATAAAACAGGAACACTAACCTACAGCAACAACCAAACGATTCATTACATTGGCAAAGCTTTGACGGCTATCCAACAAAATGATGTACACACCATTTTGAGGCAATCAAATCACCCATTAAGTCGGTTGATTTTTAATTCTATCGAACAAGAAAATTGGTCGGCCATTAGCGAATTTGAAGAAATTCCTGCAAAAGGCTTAACTGCAAAAGTGGGCGACGAACATTATAAAATAGGTTCACCGTCTTGGATTGGAATGGACATTCAAAATACCACTGATTCCATTGTGGCGATTTCTATCAATAACCAACCAATTGGCTATTACACCATCTACAACGAATACAGAGAAGGATTGGATACATTACTGAATAAATTGAGCGCATCTTACGGTCTATCTTTAATTTCAGGTGACAATGATGGACAAAAGGATCGATTGATCTCCTTATTTCCAAAAGGGAGTGACTTGATTTTTAAACAAAGTCCGAAAGAAAAAATGGATTACATCGAACAGTTGCAAACTCAAAACTTAAAGGTGATGATGGTGGGCGACGGACTAAACGATGCTGGAGCTTTGAAAAAAAGTAATGTGGGAGTTGCTTTGGCCGAAGATGTCAACGCCTTCTCTCCTGCCTGCGATCTCATTCTATCGGCGGATGCATTCAATCAATTGGAACAAATTTTAGCCTTCGCCAAAAGTGCCAAACGCATTGTGATTGCAAGTTTTATCATTTCATTCTTGTACAACATTGTTGGATTGAGTTTTGCCGTTCAAGGCTTATTGTCGCCTGTAACTGCGGCGATTTTAATGCCAATCAGTTCCATTTCTGTGGTAGGCTTTTCCACGATTGCGGTGTGGTTTGCGAGTAGGAAAGTAAAATGAGAATAACTTGCTGATTATTTCAACCCTCTTTCTTCAAGTATTTTTTTCAGTGCCTCATCATTTTTAGACCGATTCACTATTTTATAGATGAAAAACAATGGGATCAAAGTAAAAAATCCCAATGTATTTTTTACAGTACTGTAAATTATAATTCCAACCAAAAATCCAACTAATAATGCATTTATTACAGCCGTTGATTTCATTTTTTTTGCCTCTATCAATAGTTCTTGATCTGTTAATTTTGAGAGTTCCTCTTGCGTCATTTGTTTCAAGTTTATTTTAAATATAAACGGTTTCCAACGGTAATTTTAACAATTTTCAGCATAAGTTCATTAAAAAAATGAAACAACTCCAATTCTATTCTAAATAGACTTTTAATCCACATGCACTACATTGAACAACCCAATCAATTTAACTTACTATTTAATAGCTATTTGTAAGTTTAAAATTCTAACAAAATTGATGCCCTAATGAAGTTAATTATAGAATAGTACACTATTATAGTTTGAAGACTCAAATCAACGAGCAATAGAGGTTCAAGTTGAATAAAAAGAGGCTTTACAATAATTCTATTCCTAACCCGTTTTTTTAACTCTGCACTTGCACAACATTTAGTAATTTTGAACCATGTCAGGAATGCGATTACCATCATTTTTTAAAAGTAGAGCTGCCAAACAATTTGAGTTTACTCCTCGTTACTACAATGAGTCCAAGGAAGCAATGGAAGATCGAAAAGCTCGAATCAAAGCAGAACTCAATCGAGAAGACAATGCGTCCAATTACAGTAGCGACCATTTAAGAGGAACCCTAAAACAGCAATGGAAAAGCAATAAAAACACTTCCAATTTCACAAGAAAATCGAACACACGAATTTTAATCATATTGGTTGCCTTAATAGGCTTGGCTTATGTGGTGTTAAAGTAAGTTACAACCTCCAATAAAATATAAGAATTCTGCCAAGTAATGCCTTTCGAATTTTGTACTTTTGCACAGCGTTAAACAAAACATTCAATTCGATTCCATTCCATGTCAGACATCATCCAACTTCTTCCAGATTCAGTTGCCAACCAAATTGCAGCTGGTGAAGTTGTTCAACGTCCTGCTTCAGCAGTAAAAGAACTTTTAGAAAATGCAATAGATGCAGGAGCTACGGATATTTGTTTAATAACCAAAAATGCTGGAAAAACCTTAATTCAAGTCATCGACAATGGCAAAGGGATGAGTGCGACCGATGCTCGATTGGCTTTCGAACGGCATGCTACTTCTAAGATTAAATCTGCAGACGATCTTTTTGCCCTGAGAACAATGGGATTTCGTGGAGAAGCATTGGCTTCCATTGCAGCCATTAGTCAGGTAGAATTGAAAACAAAACAAGATGATCAGGATTTAGGAACATACATCGTAATTGAAGGCAGTGTGGTAGACGCGCAAGAACCTTGCTCTACTCAATCAGGAAGTAATTTAAGCATAAAGAACTTATTTTTTAACGTTCCAGCTCGACGTAATTTTCTAAAAAGCAACCCTGTAGAAACCAAACACATCATTGAAGAGTTTTATCGTGTAGCGATGGTCCACCCTGAAGCTTCATTCAAATTTCATTCTGATGGAAGCGAATTGTTTCATTTGCCCAAAGGCAGTTTCAGACAGCGAATTGTCAGTATTTTTGGTGATAAATATAACCAGAGATTGGTTCCTGTTGAGGAGACGACAGACATTGTTAGCATCAGCGGATTTGTTGGAAAACCAGAATACGCCAAGAAGACCAGGGGAGAGCAATACTTCTTTGTAAACGATCGTTTCATTAAAAGTCCTTATTTGAATCATGCCATACAAGCTGCTTTTGATGAACTAGTTACTAAAGATCAGCACCCCTCCTATTTTTTGAAATTAGACATTGATCCCGCACGGATTGACATCAATATACATCCCACAAAAACAGAGATTAAGTTTGAAGATGAACGCTCTATTTATGCCATTATAAGAACTTCGGTTAAACAGGCATTGGGAAAATACAACATTGCGCCAAGCTTAGATTTTGAACAAGAAACGAGCTTTAACGCTTCTTTGCGTGTTCCAGATCAGATTAAAGTTCCCACCATAGAGGTGAACCCGAATTTCAACCCTTTTGAGAACAATCAAAAACCACCGCGACCATCAACTGGAAGCGACAGTTTTAGTGCACAACGACAGCGCGTAGACACCAATTGGCAACAATTATACAGTCAAGCTGATTTTGAAAAAGAATCGACTACTAATAGTATTGAGCCTGAACCCGCAAGTCAAATCATAACTGCAAATTGGGATGACAAACCGACTCAGCATGCCCACAAAATGGTGCAATTGCATCAGCGATACATTATGACCCAAATTAAGTCGGGAGCTGTAATTATCGATCAGCAGCGGGCACATGAACGAATTTTGTACGAACGTTTCATCAAGGCATTAAACGAAAAGAAACACGCTAGTCAGCGGTTGTTATTTCCTGAAACGATTGAGTTTTCAGCTGATGATTACGCCATGATGATAGGCATAGTAGACGAAATCAATCAGTTGGGATTTGAAATTAATGAATTTGGCAAGAATACATTTGTAATCAATGCAGTTCCAGTAGAATTGACCGAAAATAACTTGAAAGGATTATTGGAAAAACTACTCGATCAATTTAAATTGAACAGTGACGATTTGAGATTAGACAAGCGTGAAAGTTTGGCTAGATCGCTGGCGCACAATACGGCTATTAAAAGAGGTAAATTATTGCATGAAGATGAAATGCAGAACTTAATCGACGAATTATTTTCTTGTGAAATGCCCAATAATTTGCCCAATGGAAAACCAATCGTGATTACCTATGGTATTGACGAATTAGATAAACGATTTCAACGCATATGAATTTAAACAGACAATCATTTTTAAGTAATATTCCAGAGGTCGTAAAGAACTTACTGATCATCAACGTAATCATGCTGTTGGCTACGATGGTATTGGAAAGTCAGGGTGTTAACCTGACCAGTATTTTAGGAATCCATCATTTTTCTAGCCCAGAGTTTCAGCCATATCAGTTGGTGACCTATATGTTTATGCACGGTAACTTTATGCACCTATTTTTCAATATGTTCGCCTTATACATGTTTGGAAAAGTATTGGAAACTGTATGGGGGCCAAAACGGTTCTTACTCTATTACATGGTAACAGGAGTTGGAGCTGCCATTATCAATATGATTGTGCAAACTTTTGCCCTGAACGGCCTGGAAGAAGCAGTAAACTATTACATTCAAAACCCGACTCCATCAAACTTTGAGTTATTCCTAGACGATCATGGCGGCGGCGGAAACTACATGCAATTTATAGCAGAATTTACGCAAAATGCACAAAATCAAGAATACATTCAAGCCACCATTTCTAAGGCGAAACAAATATTGTTAATGACCAGAGATATTCCAACAGTTGGTGCTTCCGGATCTGTTTTTGGAATCCTCTTGGCTTTCGGAATGTTATTCCCAAATACTCAATTGATGTTATTGATCCCTCCTATTCCGATCAAAGCTAAATACTTTGTAATCATATACGGAGCCATTGAATTGTATTCAGGAATTAGTAACAACCCTGGAGATAATGTGGCTCACTTTGCGCATTTAGGCGGAATGTTATTCGGTTATTTCTTGATTCAATATTGGAAGAAAGACACCAATCAATTCTATTAGAAACATGAATAAATTTTCATTTCAACAAGTGTTGAAGGGTTATACTGATGCAGATGCAGCTACTCGGTTGATTTACATCAATGGAGCTGTATTTATAGCGCTAAAAATTATTTTAGTCACCTTGTGGCTATTTGCTATCAAAGGTGGCGATGCCAACGATTGGATCATGGACTTCATGGCTGTTCCAACCTATGTTGATAAGCTAATCATGCGCCCTTGGACATTATTCACGTATATGTTCACTCATACAGGCTTTCTCCATCTGATCTTCAACTTGATTGCGCTGTATTTTGGGGGTCAACTCTTCAGCCAATTTCTAGGTCAGAAAAAAGTGTGGAGCGTATACATCAATGGTGGATTAGCAGGTGCAATATTGTACATTATTGCCTACAATTTATTCCCTGTCTTTGGAGAGGTCATTCCCGTATCAAAAGCGATAGGAGCTTCGGCTTCTATCATGGCCATTCTTGCTGCTGTAGCGACTTACGTGCCCAATATGGAAGTGCGCATGTTCTTCATTGGCAACATTAAATTAAAATGGATTGTTATCTTCTTATTTGTTGTAGATGTACTGAGCATCAGTCAAAGTAATAGTGGAGGACACATTTCTCACATCGGAGGTGCTCTTTATGGCTACTTCTTTGCTATACAGTTGAAGAAAGGAAAAGACATCAGCGCATGGATTTGGCCAATTCAACGGTTTTTCAAGAAACTATTTAGTTTCGAAAAAAAGTCGAGAATAAAGGTCACTCACCGCTCTGGCGTTCCAAAATCTGACTACCAGTATAACGCAAACAAAAAACTAGAACAAGAAAAAGTGGATGCCATATTGGATAAAATTTCAAAGTCAGGTTACGATAGTTTAACCAAGGAAGAAAAAAACTTTTTATTTAGCCAAAGCAAATAATGAAATTCAATCCATTTCGATTCCCCTATTCTAGAGTTGTATACGGAATCCTCCTTTTTATATTAGGTTGTGCATTTGCCCTTTTGCCAATGATCCCACTAGGCTATGCCTTTTTATTCGCTTCCTTTTTTCTGTTGGCTAAAAAAATCCCCATCTTTAATAAAGTCATTGTCTATTTTAAAGAAAAAGACAAAAAAGGGCGTTTGATTAAAGTGGAAAAAAAAATCAATCATTTCTTCGGTGATGACGCATAGTGTCTAAATACAATTATAACCAACTCATTAACTGGGAAGTAATCGATATTTATTTAATACTTACTAATCTTTCCCAACTGCTGTTTCTTCTATCTTTGGATTTAAACAATTTTACCTGTGTTAATGAAATCTACCTGTTTTATTAATTTGGTTCAAATGCCTTGGTCCAATATTATTACCTTGAATCAATTTCCCTTCCGTTTTTATGATGAATCTTTCAAATTAGGTCTTTCCAAGTATTATTTTAAAATCTTAATAGTAAATAATTTAATGTAGAAATAACAATTTCTTATTCAAAAGGATATTATTTTTATGAATAGAAACGTCGGAAACAGTCTTAGTTTTCAATTCTGAATACATACATTTACCAACTTTTAACAAAACACTAAGAGTTTTTCAATCGTAATTATGGCATTAAAAGACGAATTAAGATCACAGGGAAATTTCCTATTTAGATATAGAAGTTACTTACCAGTAATCATCATTATCGCAGGATTGACTGTTTTTATCCAAACACAATTAACGACAGAGGCGCCTAGCTGGATCAGCTATTTCAACATTGGTTGTTTTGCAGTAAGTGCCCTGGGGCTCATTATTCGAATTATTGCAGTAGGATATTCTGCCGACAATACTTCTGGTAGAAACACTTCTCAAGGTCAAATTGCTGATGAAATCAATGCGACTGGCCTCTACTCTATTTGTCGTCATCCGTTATATGTAGGTAACTATTTCATGTGGTTGGGGATTGCCATGTTGACATTGAACTTTTGGTTCATAATGGCATTCACCCTGCTGTATTGGTTGTACTATGAGCGTATTATTTTCGCGGAAGAATCCTACTTAATTGATAAATATGGCGACAAATACACCAACTATTCTGCAAACATACCTGCATTTGTTCCTTCTTTCTCAAAATGGAAAACACCTAGTAATTCATTTAGTGCCATAAAAATTATTAGACAAGAGAAAGCTGGAATACTTTACTTATTTCTAATGTTTTATGTATTCAATTCCATTTCTAGCTACCTCTTAACGGAGCAACCTTGCTTCACAGATTGTTATTGGTTTTGGGGGTTAGTATTGGGAATAGTTTGGTATGCTGTTATCAAAACAATCCAGAAAACGACTACTGTATTGAAAGAAGACAGAAAGTAGAATATCTTCTTCTTATGTCATGACTCGATCGATTGTCAACTTTTTTAAGTTTCGATATCACGCCGAATCGAATAATTCTACTTTTTTTATTTGGCTTCATCCACTCATTCAGTTTATCTTTGCGCCATGAAAAGTATTCACAGTGCTGATTTTAAAATTGGCCTTTTAGGCGGAGGTCAATTGGGCAGAATGATGTTGCAAAAAGCCTACGATTACAACTTATTTATTTCTGTTCTAGACCCAACCCCTCAAGCTCCTTGTCATCAATTGGCAAATGAGTTTATTGTGGGAGATTTCAAAGATTACGATACCGTATACAATTTCGGATTAGATAAAGATGTGATTACCATCGAATTTGAAGATGTAAACTCTGACGCTTTAGCTGATTTAGAATTAAAAGGCATTAAAGTATTTCCACAACCTAAAGCGCTTAAGATAATTCAAGATAAGGGATTACAAAAGGAATTCTTTACTAAGATTGGTGTTCCTACATCTCCTTATTTTATTGCAAAAGACAAAAATGAAATCGCTGAAAAAGCGACTCAATTTCCCTTTTTTCAGAAATTAAGAACCTCTGGGTATGATGGATATGGTGTAAAAAAGATCAACTCTATGGAAGATATCGAAAACGCGATGGAAGGCCCTTCTATGTGCGAAGTAGCTGTTCCAATGGACAAAGAATTATCGGTTATTGTAGCTAGAAATGAGAGTGGAGAAGTGAAAAATTTCCCGGTAGTTGAATTGGAGTTTAACCATGAAGCCAATATGGTGGAATACCTTTTTGCTCCTGCCAATATTTCAGCTGCAATTGAACAACAAGCGCAAGAATTGGCTCAAAAAGTGATTACCGAATTAGATATGGTGGGTTTATTGGCAGTAGAATTCTTTCTGAGCACTTCAGGAGAGTTGTTGGTCAACGAAATTGCTCCACGTCCACACAATAGCGGACACCAAAGCATTGAAGGCAATTTCACCTCTCAATTTGATCAGCACATTCGATCCATATTGAATCTTCCTTTGGGAGATACAGCAGCGGTTAAACCATCTGTAATGGTGAATCTATTGGGCGAAAAAGGATTTGAAGGTCGCGCGAAATATGAAGGAGTTAATGAAGCAATGGCAATGAAAGGCGTCAACATTCATTTGTATGGAAAAGCCACCACCAAAAGCTTCCGAAAAATGGGACATGTAACGATTGTTGCAGAAACCTTGGCCGAAGCTAAAACAATTGCCAAAAAAGTAAAAGAAACCATCAAAATAAAAGCAGTATGAAGGCAGAAGTTGGAATTATAATGGGAAGTAGCTCAGATTTAAAAGTAATGAATCAAGCTGCTGAAGTATTGAAAGAATTGGGTGTGAGTTATGAAATCTCAATTGTTTCTGCTCACAGAACTCCTGAACTAATGTTCGATTATGCGAAATCAGCCCTAAAAAAAGGATTAAAGGTAATTATAGCCGGTGCTGGTGGTGCAGCTCATTTACCTGGAATGGTCGCTTCTTTGACTCCACTTCCTGTAATTGGAGTTCCAGTAAAATCAAGTAATTCTATTGATGGTTGGGACTCTGTTTTGTCTATTTTACAAATGCCTGGTGGTGTGCCTGTAGCAACAGTAGCTTTGGATGGAGCAAAAAATGCGGGGATTCTAGCTGCTCAAATCATTGCCACTTCTAATCCACAAATCATGACCAATGTTCAAAGCTACAAAGAAAGCTTAAAAACAAAAGTCGATCAAATGAACAAAGACATTAAATCTTAAGGCATAGCATTTTCAGGGTACCTCGCATTAATAGTGCGATAGAATGCATAGATTTTTTGCAAGTCTTTTTCGATGTCTCCTGTGGGATAGAACAACGGACCAATTCCTGCAATTTTCTTTTTGTAATCCAAGTACCCTAATGCAATTGGCACTTTGGCTCCATTAGCTACGTGATAAAATCCTTTTCTGAATTCCTTTACTAAACTTCGAGTTCCTTCTGCCGGAATCATCGTCACTAAATCTTTGTGCTCATCAAACAAATCAATAAGGGCTTGTACTTTATTGCCTTTTGCTTTCGATCGGTCAACTGGAATCGCGCCCATTGACTTCAAAAAGAGGTTTAACGGAAAAATGAAATAATCATTCTTGATTAAAAACTTTACTTTAATATTTAGGATATACAGGGCACATCTAGCATATAAAAAATCCCAATTACTGGTGTGGGGTGATGCTATGAGTACACATCGCTTCACCTCTGGACTATCTTTTACAGCAGTTTTCCATCCGGTGATCCAAAAAATAAATTGAGAGAGTAGTCGCATGGGGCAAATATAATGGTACCTGTGTTAATTCTAGTGTATAATTAATTGTTTTTTAATGTAAGTGCTGATAAGCTTCTCTAAAAAGATTTGTACTTTAGAATTTTAGAATTTATTAACTTTTACGAATGGTTAAAACACTACTAGCTGGTTTATTATCTTTCATTGCAATACACGTAAGCGCCCAATTAAATGAGTCTATCGGCGGAAGAGCAGCAGCAATGGGCGGAGCATCCATTAACCAAGCAGACCTTTGGTCAGTAGAAAACAACATGGGAGCGATAGCTTTTTACAACAAAACTTCGGTTGGCGCCTACTATTCCAATTCATTCTTAGTGAAAGAATTGGCACTAAAATCTGTCGCTGCCACTTATGCGTTAAAAAACTCTGGTTTTGGATTGAGTTTATCTCAATTTGGATATTCACAATACCAAGAAAATAAAGTGGGATTGAGCTATGGAATCAAATTGAGTGAGAAATTTGGTGTCGGAGCTCAATTGAATTATTTTAATCTTAAAATCGGTGAAGGATATGGAAGTGCGGGTATTTTAACTGCCAAAGTTGGATTTTACACTAAAATAAATGATGAATTAAGTCTAGCGGCTACCATCAGTAACCCTACCAGAACAAAACTACCTACCAGAGATAATCTAAACGACTTTAAAGACGAACGTTTGCCCACTGAAATTCAGATTGGACTGAACTACGAATTTTCAAAGAAATTAAATACCAGTATTCAAGTTTCTAAAAACCTAGAATTTGACCCAAGTATTCACATTGGATTAGAATACCAAGTAATTGAGATCCTTTATTTACGAGCAGGAATAGCAAACAAACCAGCAGAAAGCAGTTTTGGTTTTGGGCTTTTATTCAAAGACTTCCAAATGGATTTTGCTTCTTGTTTTGATTCCAACTTAGGATTTTCTCCAAAAATTTCATTGTCCTATACGTTTGAATAATGAAGCAACTTCTATTCTATTCTTCTCTCCTATTTTACTTTTTTAATGCATCCGATGCTTTGTCGCAAAACTTAGACATCGAAAAAGAGAAAAACCGCATCATTGAATCTCGAATTGAGTTTTTATTGGACAACAATGAAAGCGGTGATGCCGATTACACCACCCTATTTGAGCAATTGGAGTTCTATTATAGAAAGCCGATCAATTTAAATAAGACGAGCTTCGAAGAGCTTCAAACTTTAGGTTTAATTAATGACATTCAAATCAATAATTTACTAGTTCATATTGAGAAGTATGGCAAACTAATTACTTTAGAAGAGCTGCAATCAGTTGATGGGATGGACATAGAATCCATTCGTTTGATTCAACCGTTTGTAAAGGTGAACCGAAACGCAGATGCACCCAATGCAAGTTTAAAAGACATTATATTGGATGGCGACAATCAGTTTTTCATGCGTTACACTAGAACGCTAGAACAGCAGCAAGGATACACAGATGCAACACCTGAAGAATTAGATAAAAATGAAAATGCACGCTATTTAGGAAGTCAGGATCGCTATTATGCCAGATATAAATTTACCTATAGCAATAATGTCAGTGCAGGATTTACAGCAGACAAAGACGCCGGTGAAGAATTCTTTACAGGAACTCAAAAGAATGGATTTGACTTTTATTCAGCTCATTTATACCTTCAAAATTTTGGAGTCGTAAAAGAGCTAGCTTTAGGAGATTTCCAAGCCCAATTTGGACAAGGTTTAACGTTTTGGTCAGGATTAGCTTTTGGGAAAACTGCCGATCTTCAAACCATAAAGCGCAGTGCAAGAGGTTTACGTCCTTATACTTCAGTTCAAGAAGATCGATTTATGAGGGGTGGTGGAATTACCCTTCAGAAATACAACTTTGAGTTGACCGCTTTTTATTCCTCCAATAAGGTAGATGCTAACGTAACCGACACATTGGATAACCAAGAAACGTTTGTTTTTACCTCTTTAGGTGAATCTGGATTTCACAGAACCCCAAGCGAATTAGAAAATAAAAATAGAATCAGAAGAACTTATTTAGGTGGTCACTTAACCTATAAAAAACGAAATTTCAACTTCGGATTAACGGCAGTTACAAATAAACTGGAAGGAGAATATCAACCTCGCACACAGACCTATAATCAGTTTAGCCAGATTGGAAAGGAAAATACCAACGTAGGATTGGATTACAATTATATTTACAAAAATTTCAACTTCTTTGGGGAGGTTAGTCACTCCATTGATGGAGGAATGGCGACTACCAATGGTTTATTGGTTTATTTAGATCCTAAATTATCATTGGCTGTTCAGCAACGCAAGTACGACAGAGACTTTAAACCATTTGAAAGCAATGCCATTGGTGATGGTGGAACCAATGTAAATGAACAAGGAATTTTTATGGGAATTACAGCCAAGCCATTTAAAACCATCACCCTTTCGGGATATTTTGATCGGTTTGTTTTCCCTTGGTTGCGTTTTCAATCGGATGCTCCAACAGATGGTTACAATTATCTCGCTCAAATCACTTATTCTCCCAACAAACAACTGAGCATGTATGCTCGGATTCGAGAACGAGAAAGAGGTGCTAATTTGAGAGTTGAAGGAGAACCCATCGACCTTGTGGTGAATGAAAAACAAACCAATTATCGTTATAACATCAGCTATAAAATCAACAAACAACTCGACCTCGACAATAGAATTGAAATGGTCAGATATATCCAAGGCGATCAAAAAGCAGAATATGGATATGTGTTGTATCAAGACCTTTCATACAATAGTTTGAGTAGCCCTTTCTCTTTCTCTTTGCGATATGCGCTGTTTGACACCGATTCCTACAATAGTCGAATATACGCTTATGAAAACGATGTGCTCTACGCCTTTTCTATTCCCGCCTACAGTGGACGAGGAACCCGATTCTATTTATCGACTAAATATCACATTCGAAGAGGCATCGATTTATGGGTGCGGTATGCACAAACGTATTACAGCGACCGAGATGAAATCTCTTCAAGCAAGGATTTAATTGAAGGTCGTGTGAAAAGTGAAATTAAAGTTCAACTGCGTTTAAAATTCTAATGCAAATTACCTACAGAACCATCGAAGCCAAAGACGATGAAGCGCTGAGTCGCATCATTAAAGATACATTGATTGAATACGATTCAGCGACGCCTGGAACTGTTTTTACTGATGATGGCACCAATCGACTCTCAACTACTTTTACATCAGTGAAAAGCCGCTATTTCGTTGCCCTCGAAAATGGTAAGCTGTTGGGAGGTGCAGGAATTAATCTCTTACCAGGCGAACCCGATTCGGTTTGCGAATTACAGCGGATGTTTTTACATACTTCGGCAAGAGGAAAAGGAATTAGCAAACAATTGATGCAACTTTGTTTGGAGTTTGCGAAAGAAAAGGATTTTGAAATCTGCTATTTAGAAACCTTCCCAGCTTTGAAAGAGGCCATTCATTTGTATGAAAAAACTGGTTTCGAATACATTGATCACTCCATGGGAAATACTGGTCATTTTGCATGCACTACACGAATGATTTATCGGTTGTGATAACTTATTTCAATACACTCAATGTGCTTTTATAAACTCGGCCATTTATTTTTGAAACAATGAAATAGGTTCCAGCTTCTACTTTTTCTGCAGTCCAAGGCAGATTACCTTTCCAATTGGCTACTTCTCTGCCCCAACGATCAAAAATAATTGTTTCTATGGTCTGATTGGAATCTATTGTGTAAATGAAGAAATCATTAATCCCATCTCCATTTGGTGTGATTACATTTGGTATCACCATTTGAATTTCTTTAGTAGTATCAGGTGTTTCACAATTCTCCCAAAGCAATTGAACCATTGAAAATTCATTGGAAGTACAGGAATCTACCACCGACTTGATGTAAAAAAATGAATTCAAAGTATCTGTAACAGTCAATGTGTCTCCTTTGTAGAAAAAAGTAGTAGTATCACTTCCATAATACCATTCAAATGTTTGTTTGGGCAATTCTATTCGAGGTGTTAGTACCCAATTGTACTCACAGCTATTAAAGCTAGTGTCGTTAGTTGACGGAGGGCGATTTACGGCAACCAAAAAAGTATCGCTAAGCAAAACATTGCACACTTGATAACGGAAATATGTAGGTCGATACAACACTTGATTAATGGTGTCATTGGGTTGAAAATTTTGAAAAATTAAACCATCGTCTGAGTGCTGCCAATTGCCTGATCCAATTGAGTTAGAAGCTATGAGTTCTATTGAAGATCCGTGACACACTTCTTTTGGTAAAGGTGAAATAGTTCCCACTGCCATTCTAGGAGAATGAGTGGTTTTAAGGGTGTCATTGAGCGAATTAATGTCTCTTTTCATGCTGCTGATTACCGATAAAGTATAAAGTGAATCGATGATCGAAAAATCTACTCCAGTTATCTCAATACGAACTGAACTGTCCGGCTGCAATGCAGTTCCTAACAAATTATTGTTATTCAACTCATAAGAATACGAGTTGATTAAACTACCATTTACCGCTAAATTGAGGTTCAAAAGTACAGTATCTACCGTAAAATCTATGGCCGAATCGGCGTGATTAGTCAAAGTAATGTTTACTGTATCTTGATTGCCATAACAAACTTCATTGACTGCAATTTGAGATACTTCAATATCATAGTCATTCAACTCAATGACAGACATATCGTCAAATAAATAATACGCTGTAAAATAAGGATTGGTAACTGGTGGTGTATTCATTGTGGAAACCGAATCGTCCACATAAAAATTTCCGAATGTAATGTAACGTTCACCTCCTGTGGCAGTATAAATTCCTGAAATTTCGGTCCACGCCTCTTTGTCCAAAATAACCCGATCCAATGGGTTATTTATCTGTGGAGTGTACATACTTAAGGGCCCTGTGCCCACAAATACAGGAGGAACAGGGATATGTGCAGATAAATATGCACCAACCCGATTGATGCCATATTTTGAAATATCAGTTAGATTTACATAAAATTCAACTTTATATCTTCTATTCTTTGTTAATCTAGCTGATAGTTCTGTATAAATATATTCTCTATATTGACTTTGAATACTGCTTAAATTTAAGCCACAATAAGCATCCCCATTTCTAGGAATTTGGAAACCTGTTATAGAACTTGACGGTATTGAAATTGAAGGATTAGTAGAACAAACATGATAATAATCAGGAGTTGCATTGGTAGGATTTTGCCAATAAATTGATCGTGTAATTTGTCCACCATTATTTGGACAAGTCGTATACTGCTCAAAACTTGGATTCTGAATTAAGTTTTGGGCAGTTGAAAAATATACCACAAAAAACAAGAGCATAAAAGATGAAGAGGCTTTCATTGGTTCTATGTAAAAATAGGGATCAAAAAGGATTGATCCCTATTGGTTTTTATTTTATATTTACTTTCTTAGTAAACACATTTTTATTCTCTGATGAAACCATTAAAAAATAAATTCCAGGAATCAATTCCTTAACACTAATTTCATTTCTTCCGAATTGTATATTTCCCAGTTTAACTAATTTTCCAAAAGAATCAAAAAATTGATATTGTACATTTTCTGACGTAGTTTCTATGGTCAATAAATCAGTTGCAGGGTTTGGAAAAACGTCAATATCTAAAATAGATTCTTCTCTTATTGGTTCTGATCGCAATCTAGCACCCTTTCCATTTTCATAATTTTCTTTTCCAATAATTTCTTCACATTGATTATAATACTCAATGCCATAAAGTTCAAATAAAATACTTCTTGCTTCGTAAACAGATGGGCCAACAACAAACGGACAACTTTTTGCAATGGTATCCATTCTATAATAATCCATTTTAGATAAAGTAGGTTGTTTGGAATACAACAAATTTTCTCGGATGGAATAGGCAAAAAGTAAATTATCTTCCATAAAATTGGTACTTACATTTCTATATTTACTCAAGCTATCCCCATTGTTCTGAGTTAAAATGGCAGACCCAATAGAAGTACTTTTCAAACTATCTAAGTAATTTATTGATACTGTATTTAATCTGCTTTTAGTCGAATACAAAGTTTTAAAGAAACCGTAGTTTTTCAACCAATTTTCACTTAAGAAAATAGTACTTCTTTTCATTTTTGGTGTAGTAATATTTGAGGCTAATCGTTGAAATGGAGGTACAAAAACGTCATCACAATCATAAAAATTACCATTTGCATTTGGGTCAACAATTATTTCTTCAATTGGATTTAACGATAAATTATTCCAAGGTTCGAAGGGCAACCCTCCATTTCTTGTCCAAAACCTAGTAAACTGTCCATTCGCATTTTCTGTATAGGTATGTATTGGTATAAAGTCCCATTGATTATCAGAAGGGAAGGTTATTAAACCAATGTTAGCAAGCTCAGTACCATTTGAAGCAACAAATCCATAATCAGCCTGAGACATTGTATTTCCAAGTATAAAAGAATCATCTCCTTCAGTATTAATTCCTAAATAATGTATCGATGTTGTCGTATAGCTAATCTCATTGCAGCTTACCATTGCATCATGCCCAGACATAGAAACTCTTATTCCCGTTTGTTTACAATATGCCGGAGCAATGGTATTATCTCCAATAATTTGATTATTCCATACTTCAACATTCCTATTTCCTTCAAAGTTAAAAGTGTTTGAAATATCAATTCCAGTGTTTAGAGCGTTGAACAGATAGGTATTTGTTTTTAAATCAATGATATTTTCAACAATATGGGCACCTGAAGAATTAATGACCTTAATTCCAATACAAGCATCATCAATAACATTACTAAGTAAATCATAAGTTGCACCAGGATGGATATTGTCGTTATATATCCCAATAGTTCTGTATGCATCCTCAAGATTAATAGAGTTATTTTTTATGATAACATCGTTTGTAAAATAGTTCGATAAACTAATTCCAGTTTGTAAATTATCATTTATATCATTATTTTCAATAAGTAATTCACCTAAAGCATGTGTATTGTCTCTGCCACCAATTGCCACAGCATTAGTAGAATTTGTAAATTGATAAAAACCACTGAAAAAATTATTTATAACCTTTGATTTTTGAATTCCGAATAACCTAATATTTTCATTTGAATCATAAAAGAAGTTTCTTTCATAAGTATCATTACCACCAATTGTCACAACAGGAACAGTAATTGGACTAAAAGTACCTATTTGAGAAATTCCATCAATATAAACTGCAGCTTTAGTGTTTGGATCGATAACATCTATTGAAACAAATCCCCTAAATTCATTGTTAATTATTTTAACGGATGATTTATCTGACTTTATTCCAAATAACAATCCCGGCTGTATAGGGATAGAATAATCATTTCCAAAAAAATAATTTTTAAAACTCTGAATGCTATTATCACCTAAGGTAAAACCTTTACTAGTACTCAAATCAATTACGCCATCAAGTAAAACTCCTGCATAAGCTCTACTACCTGACCTAGGTGGCAATAAAAATTTGGAGGCTTTAAATGTAGACCCTATTACAGTTCCTGTATGTTCTCCATAGTATTCGGGCATTTTAATACCTACATAATTTGCATCAAAAACTGAATATTTTATATCAAAATGTGCTCCTGAGTTTGACAAAACTGCAATCTCTGCGTCTCTTACTTCAGAATCAGTCATTCTTAATGAAGTAGTTCCAGTTGTTAAGTTAATCCCCTCCCACATAGTTTCGCAACCCTCTAATAAACTTTCGGTAAGAATCAATTTACCATCAGGTATATTCTGTTTATTGCTTGGTACTACTCTTATACCCGCCCCAAGTTCAAAAACCGCATTTGTGCTTAATATTTGAAAAGGTTGATTTACAAAAAACAATCCTTGAAACAGTACTATAGAACTTGATACTTGAAGCGTATAAACTGTTGAAAGAGAAAGTGGATCATATACTAGAGAAACTAGTCCATAAAAATCAGGATCATTCACTAAATCATCAACGGTATAATTACCCGGTACAATTATTCTTGTTGGGCATGGCTGGTCAGGAGGGATTTGCGCAATTACATTTGATTTAATCAATAAAAACAAAAGAAATGGTACTACTTTCTTAAAGGTTTTTACACTAACATTTTTCATAAGCTTAAATTTAATTTATAGAAAAGACTCTACGTGAGTCATTGAATACAAATATGGGTTTAAGTGAAACTAGTATACTGTCACATTTCACTCATTGGCATAAACTTACGAAAAATATTTATTGTTTGATTAATTGTAAAAAAAATAGTAATTATTTTATTTCCCCTTCGGCTTATAATGATATACCACTTCTCTTTCTGTGGGAATGACTGGACTTATTGGCGGTTCCGGGGCGTTATTGATTGGAGGATTATTCAACGGTTTATTCCAATACGCATCAGGATCATCTTCTGGTCGTTCATCTTCATTGGTCCAAACGTATTCCACTTTTTTCAATCCAATATCTCGATAAATGTAAGCCAATATCAATCCGGCAAACAAACCCCAAAAATGACCTTCGTAGGAAACCTTGTAATCGATCGGAAAAATGCCCCAAATCATACTTCCATATAAGAATGCAACTAGAAAAGAAATGGCAATTAATCGATAATGTTTTCGGATAAAACCGCTGACAAAAAGAAATCCAAACAAACTATATACTAAACCACTAGCACCAATGTGGTAACTGTCACGCGCAGAAATCCAAGTCCACAAACCACTCATGATAATGGACCAAAAGATAACCTTAAACGCTACTGGCCGATAGAAATAAAACAAACTACTTCCGAGAATAAGCAGTGGGACTGAATTATTAAATAAATGATTGTAATCGCCATGAATAAAAGGCATGAATAAAATACCCATTAAGCCACTCCATTTGCGAGGGTATATCCCAAACTCAACAAAAGAGATGTCAAAGGTGATTTCCACTGCTTTTATCAACCATATCGTCACCACAAAAAGGAATGGAAATAATATGGAGAAGAAAAATTTTCTTTTGTCCGTCGTATTCATTTGATTATAAAGTTACCATTTGTGAATAAATATCGCCATCTATAAAAAAATAGAATTGAAGTTGAATAAAAAATGGTAATATTATGGTCTACAAAAACCCGTGCAACAATGAAAAAGCATTTAATCATTCCTGCCACCGCTATTTTACTATTTTTCAGTGCCCCTGCGCTAGCAAATACCAATGCAAAGCCAATGGAAGGCCCTAAAAAATCAAGCCAAAAACAAACGACTGTAAAATATGAGTTTTCCTTGTTCCAAATTGCCTATAGTTTGGTTAAAGAGAAGCAAGATACGGTCAGTAAACCTGCTATAAAAGAAAGGAAAGACGAAGAGTTATAATTAATTTATTCCTCTCATCTTCTTAATGTTCTCATACGCTTCTTGCACTCTTAAGAACTTTTGCTCAGCTTCTTTCTTGACATCTTCTCCTAAGTGCGCCACTTTGTCAGGGTGAAATTTCGTCGCCATTTTTCGATAGGCTTTCTTTATTTCATCATCTGAAGCATTTTTATCAATTTCTAAGATTTTATAATCTCCTGCTGTTTCTTTGATAAACATGGCCTTAATCGACTGAAAGTCGTAAGAATTAATTCCCAATGCGGATGAAATCTGATCCAACACATTGACTTCCGATTCACTATAGTTTCCATCTGCTCCTGCTACACCAAATAGAAAGTGCAACAATTGCAATCGATCGGCTTGGCGCATATTCAATCGTATTTGCTGCCCAATTTGATACACATTAATATCCTGATCGAGTACATTTTTTAACAACACCAATAATTCTTTGGTTTTGGCTTCTCCAAAATGACGCACGAAAAAAGCTTTAACATAATTCAACTCGCTTTTTAAAATTTTATCATCGGCTTTCATCACAGCAGCTGCCAACACAATTAAACTTGCGCTAAAATCTCCTGTCCTTGTTTGATTGGATCTTCTTGTTTCTCCACCTTGGTAAAATTCTGTATCTACCTCAGTAGAAGATTTATCAATCATGCTACCAACCGCAAAACCAAGTATTGCTCCTAAAGGACCACCAAAAGCCCATCCTAATCCACCTGCGATCCATTTACTATATCCTGCCATTATTTAATTTTATGGTTGAGGGCAAAAATAACCAAAGCGTAAAGAGTTCTCATAATAATTGTTGTACAATTTTTAAAAAAGGAGATTTGTTTTATCTTTGCAGTCAAATTGATTGACAGATATTGCTAACTCCTTATAAAATAGTAGTCCCAACTATCGACAGTGGTTCTACATTCTACTTCACCAGCGACTCAGGATTGAGGTACGAAGTAAAGTTTGGTAGAAAATCGACGAACATTTTTAATGTTTCTATCGTATTTGGAGTATTGAATGATGAATTTGATGGAGAAGAGTATTCATTGACCAATCGAGGAGAAGTTTATAGGGTAATGGCAACTTTAGTGGAAGTTGTGCGTTACTATAAGGAGAGGCATCCTAAAATTACAGAGTTTGAATTTTCTGGGGAACCCACAAATGAAAACGATGACAAAGAAGGTGCAAAAAGGTTGAAATTATACAGTCGTTACTTGACTCATATTTTTGAACCAACAATATGGAAACAAGATGATTCTGAAGGGAAAATCAGAATGATTCGAATTTAAAAGATTAAAAAAGCTTAAAAAAACAATATCTAGTACAATTATTGCTAGATTTTATACGTCATATTACATTAAACATTTTTAGAAGGTATAACCCATGAGACAACTAAAGATTAGTCAACAGATCACCAAGAGAGAAAGTAAATCGCTTGAAAAGTATCTGCAAGACGTTTCTAAAGAAGAAATGATCAACGCAGAAGAAGAAGTAGAATTAGCGATTAAAATTCAGACTGGTGATGAGAGAGCACTTAACAGATTGGTGAGAGCCAACCTACGTTTTGTGATTTCTGTGGCTAAACAATATCAAAATACAGGACTTACCCTTGAAGACCTTATTAACGAAGGGAATTTAGGTTTGATAGAGGCTGCAAAGCGTTACGATCACACCAAAGGGTTTAAGTTTATCTCTTATGCAGTCTGGTGGATTAGACAAAGTATCTTGAAAGCAGCAGCTGACAATTCAAGAACTATCCGTTTACCGCACAACAGATTAGGTGAAATCCAAAAAATCAGTAAGGCTTCTAACGAGTTCGAACAAAAGAACGAGCGTACGCCTACAGCTGACGAATTAAGTGATTTAACTGAAATGGACGTAGCTAAAGTTGAAATGTCACTAAAAATGTCGAAGAAACAAGTTTCTATCGATGCGCCAATGAGCAATGATGACGACAACAATAGCTTAGTTAGTGTATTGGAAAACAGTGACACTCCTGATCCTACTGATTCATTGATGCAAGAATCTTTATCTAAAGATTTAGAGCGCACTCTTTCTTACCTAAAAGGTATGGAAGCAGAAGTAATCCGTTTATTTTATGGATTAGGTGGCTCAAGTGAAATGACATTGGAGGAAATTGGAAACACTTTTGGATTGACAAGAGAACGAATCCGTCAAATTAAAGAAAGAGGCTTAAGACGTTTAAGAAGAGTTTCTTCTCAAACAAACTTACAGACTTACTTATAGAATACAGGAATCAATGATTCTTCAATCGCTTCTGCAATGCTGAAGCGATTTTTTTATGTCCAAAAATTTATAGTTGCCTAACTTTTCCTAGAAAGCATGTCATCCTCCTTGGATAGCGGAATCTAAATCCACTTCCTTTTATTTCAACCACATATTTACAGGATTTTGATGTGTGATTTATGTAACCTATTTCTTTTTTTATGTAACCATAGCGTCGGTAATTGCTCTCAATTTTGTGCACAATTGAAAATTCATTCAACACATAAAAAAACAAAAATGAGAATAAGCCAACTACTATCTGTCGTTGCATTAACAACTATTACATTAATCTCTGCCTGTAAGAAAGATACAGATGAACCAACTCCAAATGGATCTTCAAATCCAACAGTAATCCCTATACAAACCACCAAACAAACGAAAGTTGTTTTGGGTGCTTCATCTAGCTTTGCGGTGATTTGTGGCGCAGAAGTAACCAATACCGGAGCAACTGTCATCACAGGCGACTTGGGCCTAAGTCCAGGAACCTCAATTGGCGGTTTTCCTCCAGGAACGTTAAATGGTACATTGCACATTAACGATACGCTTGCCAAGCAAGCAAAGCGGGACATTACTGCTGCATACAATGATGCCGCAGGAAGAGTAGCTGCAGATATCGTTACCCTTTCAGGAAATATAGGTGGACTTACACTAACTCCAGGTCTATACAAATCAACTTCCTCCCTAGCAATCTCTTCAGGAGATGTCACTTTTGATGCAAAAGGAGATGCTAACGCTGTTTTTGTGATCCAGATCGCCTCTTCACTCACCACCACTTCAGGACGTAAAGTTATCTTGGCCGGTGGAGCATTACCTTCAAATATTTTTTGGCAAGTGGGCAGCTCGGCTACTTTTGGAACTACCTCTGTTTTTAAGGGAGTGGTAATCGTAATGGAAACCATTTCGTTCAATACCGGAGCTACTTTAGGTGGAAGCGCCATGGCAAGAACTGGTTCCATAACTATGGATGCCAATACCATCGTAAGATAAAATCAAAAATTGCATTTCGATTTTCTTGAAATGCCGTCTTTTTTCGGCTGCTGTGAAAATTTATTCCCAACAATAAACCTTTAAATATGATTAAAAAAATACTTTATTCGATTATAATCACAGTTTTAAGCCTTTCATTTTCTCCAGATAGTTTTGCGCAAGCACCCAATCTGGGAACAGCTAGAGATTTTGTCCTCTTTACTACTAATGGAGCAGTAAGCAACTCAGGTATTTCTCAAGTTACTGGTAATGTGGGAACCAATAATGGCTCTAGCACAGCCTTTGGAAACGTAAATGGCCAAATGCACGATGGCGATGGAGTGAGTGCACAATGCGCATCGGATTTACTGATCGCTTATAACCAATTAAATAATGCTATTCCAACACTCTTTCCAGCACCACTTTTAGGAAATGGAGATACTTTAATTGCTGGAATCTATTCGATTTCATCTGCCACCACATTAAATTTATCCCTTAATTTAAATGCCCAAGGCAATCCAAATGCTGTATTTATCTTTCAAATTCAAGGTCCTTTGTCGACCAATGCTGCCTCAAAAATTAATTTGATTAATGGAGCATTAGCCTGCAACGTATTTTGGAAAGTAGAAGGCTTAGTAAGCATGGCTTCGGGAACAACTATGAGAGGGACGGTTATCGCTAACAATGCTGCGATAACGATGAATACTGGAGTTGAACTAGAAGGTAGAGCACTTTCTACTGCTGGGGCGGTGACGGTTGATGGAGTATTGACCCAAATGCCGATCGGCTGTGGAAGTCCTTTACTGAATGGTCCTACTGCTCCTAATTTAGGCGCTGCCGCTTGCTACGCTATATTTTCATCTGATGGTGCAGTCTCTAATTCAGGAATCACCAATGTTACTGGAGATGTTGGTAGCAACAATGGATCTGCAACTGGCTTTGATCCTTTATTGGTGTCTGGTACTGTTCACCTGATTCCTGACGGTTCTACAGCGCAATCTGCAGCAGATTTATTAGTGGCTTATAATTATGTCAACACACTTACCCCGGACATCGAATTATTGTACCCAGCCGACTTTGGGAAAAACTTGGTGTTGACTCCACATACCTATTTGATGAGCGGAGCAGCCACCTTTACTGATACCCTTTTCCTGAATGCCCAAGGGAATGCTAATGCCGTTTTTGTGATCCAGATTAATGGAGCATTATCAACAAGTACCTATGCTAAAGTAGTTCTTATGAATGGCGCACTTTCTAAAAATGTGTATTGGAAAGTGGAAGGAGCAGTGAGCATAAACAACTATTCCATTTTTAGAGGTACAATCATTTGTAACAATGGAGCATTGGGCGCTTTAAATACAGGAGTAGTATTGGATGGAAGAGCGCTTACAACCAATGGAGCATTGACTTCAACTGCAATGAATGCAACAGCGACTGCGATTCCAACCAATTGTACAACTGTTGGTATTTCAACAATAAATGGTGAAAAAGCAACGGTTTCAATTTATCCGAACCCCTTTCGAAGCACTGCATCTATTCAAATAAATGATGCATCACACATTCAAAACTGTGAATTGAGCATTTATAATAATTTGGGAGCAAAAGTACTCGATACAAAAATCAGTAAACAAGTCACTACCATTGAGCCCAACTTTCCTTCTGGAGTCTACTTTTACAGAGTCATGAATAATGGAAGTGTGATTCAATCAGGCAAATTAATCTCTGAATAGTAAAATCACTTTAACAGACTTGCAGTCTTTTCAAGTGCATCACTAGGATGGGCTGCAAGTCTTTTTTAATAACGCATAGTTTAATGAGACTATAGTCCTACTCTAGCCCTTTCAATACTCAATGAAATCTTCAAATTCATCGAACTTCAAGTATACTATTTTTGAAGAATCTTTTAATTCAGAAATATCAAACGAAAGAATATCGTGGCACAATGCCTGGCAGCCTTTGTTGTAGTTTGAGAAAATAAACTTTATAGCGTAATAGCTTCGTCCTTGGTTATCTCTAACCAAAAGTCCGTTAGTGGCCAATCGTTTTTCGTTATCCCCACAACCGCAACTATAGTTTATTCTAAATTTCAAACAGTCTTCTTCAATGGCAACAATGTCATTGATATTGCTAACTAAATCTCTCCGGATACCTTGCACATGGGTGCTTGTTGAAATACCAAAATTGTAAGAATCAGACTGCAGTTGAAATAAACTATCGTTTAATAATAAAGGTTGACAGGCTTCTCCTCCATTTGTTTGTGAATAAGAATTGAAGGTAAAGATGGTGGTTAGAATAATGAGTAGGAGTTTGAGCATGGGGTTTGAGTGTTAATTATAAATATCCATTTAGTATACGTTTTACTCCATCAGTTAATCTTATGTTATTAAAATTAATTAGCAAGCCAAGCTTTAACTCTTTTAGTTTTAAATATGTTAAAAGTTGAGCAGTATGAATATCGGCAAGAAAATCAATTGCTTTCAATTCAATTATTACCTTGCCTTCTACTATAATATCAATCCGATAACCTGCTTCCAACTTTACTTCTTTATATACTACAGGCAAAGCTACCTGAGTTTGTATTCTTAATCCTTGTTACTTTAGTTCATAGGCAAGGCAAACTTCATAACTACTTTCCAATAAGCCTGGTCCTAATTGTTTATGCACCTCAATTGCAGCACCAATTATCTTCCTTGAAATTTCATTTTCAGTCATGGCTTTTCTATGTTATCTCTAAGGTGCTAATATACAGCATTTATTTATGTCATTATAGTTATTCTATCACGTATTTACCCTATCTTTTCACCACAAAGGCTCAGGGTTCACAGAGCTTTTATTCTGCTCTGACTTCTCAATGATTAATCCTTTAGCTTTCTTTTATTAAAGCACTTGATTCTAAGCATCCCTTTGTGTTCTTTGTGTCTCTGTGGTTATTTTTTCAGGTGCTTTACCCTGTTTTTACACCACAAAGGCACAGAGTTCACAGAGCTTTTATTCTGTTCTGACTTCTCAATGATTAATCCTTTAGATTTCTTTACTATTAAAGTACTTGATAATAAGCATCCCTTTGTGTTCTTTGTGTCTCTGTGGTTATTTCTTCATGTGCTTTACCCAATTTTTTCACCACAAAGCCACAGAGATTTTATACTGCTCTGACTTCTCAATGATTAATACTTTAGCTTTCTTTACTATTAAAGTACTTGATTATAAGCATCCCTTTGTGTTCTTTGTATCTCTGTGGTTATTTTTTCAGGTACTTTACCCTATTTTCAACACAAAGGCTCAGGGTTCACAGAGATTTTATACTGCGCTAACTTCTCAATGATTAATACTTTAGCTTTCTTTACTATTAAAGTACTTGATTATAAGCATCCCTTTGTGTTCTTTGTGTCTCTGTGGTTATTTCTTCATGTGCTTTACCCAATTTTTTCACCACAAAGCCACAGAGTTCACAGAGGTTCTTTATGCTCATTCTATCTCAATTATTGGCCTATTATAATTTCATTTTCTATATACAAGACCTCATGATTAATACACACCTTTGTGTTCCTGACTGGCGCAGGCATAGCTTTGTGTCTCTGTAGTTAATCTTTGAAGTATTCCAACAAACCTGACAATTATCATTTTATCTGTTTTTAGGGTGGTTTAAATTTGGTACGAATCAACATTAAAACCATAAACGATGATCCCATCCATTCAAACAGTCGATCAATTGCTCAAAAACATTAACCTCGGCCCTGGCTATGGCGGGTATATGGAAATATTAAAAGCCTTGGACATTCCTGCCAAAGAATTTACGCCCTACATCAAGTGGGATGCGAATAAATACACCCGCAACTGCATCAGCTCCTGCGAAGAATATGAATTATTGCTGATGTGTTGGGAACAAAAGCAGCTCTCCCCTATTCACAGTTATAGTTTTCAGGAAGGTTGGATTCAGGTCATAGAAGGAGAGTTAACAATAGACACTTATGCGGTAAATAGAGAAGAAAAAAGTGCCACTAAACTAAATTCCATTACCGTAAAAGCGGGAGCATTTTATTATTTAAATGACGACATGGGCTTTCATTGTGTAAGAAATTCATTTAAAGGACGTACCTTCAGCCTCCACTTACACATCGATAGAATCACCGAATGGGAAATTTTCAACCCTAAGTTGAAAAAAATAGAAACTTCTCACCCAACATATTCAAGCATATCAGACGATTGTGACCTTTAGAAGGTTTTTTACTTAAACCTGACAATTATCATTTTTTAACTTTCCTTGTAGTATCAACTTTGGAGTAAATTATTAAACCATGAGTGTATTAATTATTCTTATCCTAGTTAGCCTTATCGTAGCCGTCGGATTTTTAGTGGCTTTTATCTGGTCGGTAAAAGCCGGTCAATACGATGACGACTATACCCCTTCCGTCAGAATGCTATTCGACGACAAACCCACAGAAACGAATTCAGTCAATCAAAAACAACCAGATAAATCTAATCAATAATGAACACAACCATTCAAAAAGAACAATTTAGCTACGACAATAACATTGTCAGGCTTTTTGGAAACGCCACCATATTCTGGGGCGTTATTGGAATGCTGGTGGGCCTTTTAGCCGCACTGCAACTTATTTATCCTGCTGCCAACTTGGGCATCGAGTTTACTTCCTTCGGTAGAATAAGACCATTGCATACCAATGCAGTGATTTTTGCCTTTGTGGGTAACGGTATCTTTACGGGAGTTTATTATTCGCTTCAGCGGTTATTAAAAACTCGAATGTACAGCGACACCTTGAGTAAAATCAACTTTTGGGGTTGGCAATTAATCATTGTTTCGGCAGTAATTACGCTCCCGATGGGAATTACCACTTCAAAAGAGTATGCTGAATTGGAATGGCCAATTGACATTGCCATTACTTTAATTTGGGTGGTTTTTGGATGGAACTTATTCGCCACTATCCTAAAAAGAAGAGAACGTCACTTGTACGTTGCCATTTGGTTCTACATCGCCACCTTCGTAACTGTAGCGGTTCTTCACATCGTAAACTCTTTTGAGTTACCTATTACTTTTGTAAAAAGTTACTCTTGGTATGCAGGTGTTCAGGATGCACTGGTGCAATGGTGGTATGGACACAATGCGGTGGCTTTTTTCCTCACTACCCCTTATTTGGGTTTGATGTACTACTTTGTACCAAAAGCAGCTAACCGTCCAGTGTTCTCGTATCGATTGTCAATTATCCACTTTTGGGCATTGATTTTCTTATACATTTGGGCTGGTCCTCACCACTTATTATATACTGCATTGCCTGATTGGGCACAATCACTTGGAGTAGTCTTCTCCATCATGCTTATAGCTCCATCTTGGGGTGGTATGATCAACGGATTATTGACCTTAAGAGGTGCTTGGGATAAAGTTAGAGACAGCGTAGTACTGAAATTTATGGTAGTTGCGATCACCGCATACGGGATGTCGACTTTTGAAGGACCAATGTTATCATTGAAAAATGTAAACGCCATCGCTCACTTTACAGATTGGATCGTAGCACACGTACACATTGGAGCATTGGGTTGGAATGGATTCTTGACCTTCGGTATGTTGTATTATTTATGGCCAATCTTGTTTAAAACGAAATTGTATTCTCAGAAATTAGCCAACTTCCACTTCTGGATTGGAACCTTAGGAATCTTATTCTATGCCATTCCATTGTATTGGGCAGGATTTGCTCAAAGTCAAATGTGGAACGACTTTACTGCTGATGGTTTCTTAAAGTATCCAAACTTTTTGGAAACAGTAACCAACATCTTGCCAATGTACGCTTACCGAGCAGTGGGTGGATTGTTGTACTACATCGGAGTATTAACCATGGTATACAACTTGATCAGAACAGCTAAGTCTGGTTCTTTTGAAAGAAATGAAACGGCTGAAGCTGCTCCAATGACTCCAATATCTAAAAATCACAAAGATGAACACTGGCACAGATTATTAGAGCGTAAACCTACATTGATGCTCATCGGCTCTTTAGTAGTGATTTTAATCGGAGGTATTATAGAAATGGTCCCTACTTTCTTGGTAAAATCTAACATACCAACCATTGAAGCGGTGAAACCATACACTCCATTGGAATTACACGGAAGAGACATTTACATCCAAGAAGGTTGTGTGAGTTGTCATACCCAAATGATTCGACCATTTAGATCAGAAACAGAACGATATGGTGAGTACTCTAAAGCTGGTGAATTTGTTTACGATCATCCATTTTTGTGGGGATCTAAGCGTACCGGTCCAGATTTGGCAAGAGAAGGAAGTAGCAAACTACGTAAGCCACACTCTTGGCATTTCAAACACTTATACGATCCTCGAAGTGTATCTGATGGATCTATCATGCCGGCTTACCCTTGGTTGTTGGATAAGAACTATGACACCACTGTAACTGCAGCTAAAATCAGAGCCATGATTACGTTGGGCGTTCCTTACGAAGAAGATTATCCTGAAAGAGCGAATGCAGATGTAATGAAACAAGCCAATGAAATCGTTGAAGAAATGAGGGGTTTATTGGAAGAAGATGGTTTCGAAGTTAGTCCTGATAGAGAAATAGTAGCCTTAATTGCCTACTTGCAACGATTGGGAAGAGATATTGAAACAACAAAAACTGGACAATAAAAAACTGAGATCATGTTAAAATTTATCAAACACAATATGGACACAATAGCAGGGATAGGCATCTACCCTGTTATTTCCTTCATCATTTTCTTCCTCTTTTTTATTGGCCTCTTCTTTTGGGTAGGCAGAATGAAAAAGTCTGAAGTGAGCATGCTTTCTGCATTGCCATTTGAGAACGAAGAAAACGAAACAACCAATTACCTAACCAAAGAATCTAAAAAACCATGAAAAAGCAAACTATAAAAACCATACTGACGGTTGTGGCTATAGGTTTAGCACCAGTAAGCGTTTTCGCAGCAGAAAATGCGGTGGCTGTCAATGCAGGAATTTCTGATGCATTTCTACTTTCATTGTTGTTGGGAGTCATTTTATTGTTGCTCCTCATCATCCATGCTATCGGACAAAGTATCGCAAGTATCGGAAAGATTGAAACGCCAGAATCAAAATCGGCCAATGCAGAACAAACCATAAAAGCCATCGCAGTATTAGTGCTAGCAGGCGGTGGCCTGAGTGCTTATGCTCAAAATGGAGCGACTGATTCTGCCCCATTCGTGATGAGTAATGTGTTGTTTTGGACATTGATTACAACTATAGCATTCTTAGCGCTAATCATTGCGATTTTATTTCGATCATTGAAAACGATGATTCGATACAAAAGAGGTGATGATTTCACGGTAGATGAAATGAATAGTATTTTTGATACCATCGGTAGCAAATTAGTGGATCGAGTGCCTGTTGAAGAAGAAGCTACCGTCATGTTGGATCACGACTATGATGGCATTAGAGAGCTGGACAACAACTTGCCACCTTGGTGGAAGTACATGTTCTACGGAACCATCATTTTTGCATTTGTATACTTGATTCGATATCACGTAACCGGAAGTGGCGCATTGCAACTTGAAGAGTATGAAACTGAAATGCTAGCTGCTTCTGAAGCAAAAGCAGAAGCTTTGGAGAGCGGTGGTGAACAAATCACGGAAGATAATATCACACTATTAGTTGATTTAGATGACATTACTACAGGAGCAAACATCTTCAAGGGAAACTGTGTCACTTGTCACGGCGCTTTGGCTGAAGGTCTTGTTGGACCAAACTTAACGGATGAGTATTGGATTAACGGCGGTGGAATAAGCAATATCTTTTCAACAATAAAATACGGTGTACCGGCTAAAGGGATGATTGCTTGGCAAAGTCAGTTTAACCCAGTACAAATGCAACAATTAGCCAGTTACATCATCAGTCTTCAAGGATCTAACCCTCCAAACCCAAAAGACCCTCAAGGTGATATTTGGATAGAAGAAAAAGTGGAGGCTATCCCTACTGACACCCTAGTAACTGAGGACGCTGTAGAAAAAAGTGAAGTGGCAGCTGTCACTGAATAAATAGATACGAACGAAGTTCAAAAAAACGACAATGAAAGAGAAAGAAGAATACATGGACCAGTCTTTTCGAGATTCCATCGCTACAATAGATGAGTCTGGAGGAAGGCATTGGATCAGTCCAAAAAAACCTTCTGGAAAATATACCAACGCTCGCACATGGGTGAGCGTTGTTTTATTGCTCTTTTTATTCTCTGGACCATTTATCAGAATTGGTGGTCATCCATTATTGTTAATGAACATCCTAGAGCGAAAATTTGTATTACTAGGACAAGTGTTTTGGCCACAAGATTTCTACATCTTCGTTTTGATTATGTTGAGTTTTGTGCTCTTTGTGGTACTGTTTACCGTTGTCTTCGGTCGTATTTTTTGTGGGTGGGTTTGCCCGCAAACCATTTTCATGGAAATGGTTTTTAGAAAAATAGAATATTGGATAGATGGGGACTTTAAACAACAAAGGCGCTTAAAAGACAGTGAATGGACAAATGAAAAGATTCGAAAACGAGTTTTAAAACACGGTATCTTCTTTTTGATTTCATTCATCATTTCCAATACCTTTTTGATGTACATCATCGGGTCAGAAGAATGGTTTCAAGTAGTCTCTGACTCCCCTATTAATCACATTGGTGGATTAATTTCCATTTTGATTTTCACTGGCGTATTTTACTTTGTATTCAGTTGGTTTAGAGAACAAGTGTGCATTGTCGCTTGTCCATACGGAAGATTGCAAGGCGTAATGCTCGATCGAAATTCAATTGTGGTGGCTTACGATTATGTTCGAGGTGAAATCAGAGGAAAATTCAAAAAGAACGAAGACCGAACTGAAGCCAATAAAGGAGATTGTATTGATTGTAATCAGTGTGTGAATGTTTGTCCTACGGGAATTGACATCAGAAATGGAACCCAGTTAGAGTGTGTTAACTGTACCGCTTGTATCGATGCTTGTGACGAAATGATGGAAGGCGTTGGTTTGCCAAAAGGATTGATTCGATATGATTCTGAAGAAGGAATCGTGAACAAAGAAAAGAAGATTTGGTCGACTCGAACCATTGCTTACACTGTGGTTTTAACCATTATCCTTACTGTTGTTGGATTTCTATTGCTCAGTCGTTCTGAAGTGGATGCCACCGTTCTAAAAGCTACTGGTCAACAATACCAAAAACGACCTGATAATAAAATCAGTAATCTATACAACTATAAGATCATCAACAAAACATACGACTCTATTCCTGCCATCATTCGTTTAAAAGGAATGGACGGCAAAATAGAAATCATTGGACATGAAAGTCTAATTATTCCTTCTGAAGCAATGACGGAAGGGAGTTTCTTCTTGATTCTAGACATGGATCAACTGAACGATAGAAAGACCGATATAGAATTTGAAATAATCAACCAAGAAGGTGAAGTATTAGATGACATGGAGACATCATTTTTAGCTCCTGTAAAACGTAAGAAAAAATGAAAATAAATTGGGGAACAAAAATCGCCATATTCTATACTACTTTCGTTGTCTTTACATTAGGAATGGTCTACATGGCGTTCAATCAAAATTTTGATTTGGTGACTGAAGATTATTACGCTCAAGAAATCAAGTATCAACAAAAAATCAACGATACTGAAAGGGCAATGAATTTAGACAAAGATTTGAAGATTGATATTACTGGTGGTCAGTTAAACATCGTATTACCAAACAGCGCAGAGTCGATAGCATCAGGCACCATTAACTGTTTTCGTCCTTCGGATGAGACCAAAGATTTTGACGTACAAATCGAGGCTAAATCAAATACTCAAAGCATTCAGCTTGATAAATTTATCAAAGGAAAGTACGTCCTAAAAATGGATTGGACTGCTGGTAACAAATCCTATTACGAAGAAAGAACAATCATTATCCCCTAAAAAATGGAATACTGGACTGCATTTCTGATTGGACTTTTGGGCAGCTTACACTGTGTTGGTATGTGTGGTCCTATTGCGTTTGCATTACCCATGAAAAGAGACCGATTGTCGTCCATCATTTTAGGAAGTACATTGTACAATTCGGGACGTTTATTCACTTACTTTATCATTGGTTGTTTATTCGGATTAATGGGCAAAGGATTTGCGTTAGCCGGATATCAGCAGACTTTATCCATAGCGGTCGGGATAGGAATGATATTGAGTATCGTTATTCCATCCATTTACACCAATAGAATGCACTCTTTTCCTGCATTCAACAGCTGGTTAGGGAAAGTAAAAAGCGGCTTAGGAAAACGGTTGGGAAGAACTTCCAATTTTAATTTGTGGTCCATTGGGATATTAAATGGATTGCTGCCATGCGGCCTAGTATATATGGGAGTAGCTGGTTCGTTGGCCATGGCTACCCCTTTCGACGGAGGATTGTTTATGATGGCATTTGGTGCAGGCACCTTGCCATTGATGCTGAGTGTTTCCATATTGGGAAATCGAATGCAATTCTCTTTCAGAAACAAGGTGAAAAAAGTGATTCCAGTTTTCGTTTTAGCCATTGGAATCCTGTTTATAATAAGAGGTTTAAATCTTGACATCCCATATTTAAGCCCAAAAATTGATCATGAGACACAGCTCATCGAGTGTCATTAAATAAAAGATTATGTATTGGAAATCGCGAACAAAAGAAGCCATTTTAAAAACGGTAGAAACTGCTCTGGAAGGAAACAGCAACTACGCCACCAGTCCAATTTTAGGAATCCCGGGTACTTATTTAGATGAAGACGAGTTTTATAGAGATGCCCCTTTTTTAGCAAAAGCCCCTTTCCTTAAAACAATGATTGCCAACCCCAATCATATTGGTTGCCATACCATGGGAAACAAAGGATTAGACATTTTCAAAGGGACTCAAAGCATTGAACGAGAATTGATCGAACTCTGTGCCGAAGAAATCTTTCAAGGAGCTAAAGGACAGCAAGACGGATATGTAGCTACAGGAGGAACGGAGGCTAATTTGGAAGCGATGTGGATCTATCGAAACTACTATAGAAAAGAGTACGGCGCCACTACTAATCAAATCGGGGTTATCTATTCCAATGATACCCACTATTCCATTGCCAAAGGAAGTGATTTGCTTCAAGTACAATCCATTTTGGTGCCAGTAGACAATGAAACCCGACAAATTATACCTGCTAAACTAGAAGAGAAAGTACTGGCAGCAAGAGAAAATGGTGTGAAGTATTTTATAGTGGTGCTTAATGTTTCCACTACTCTATTTGGTTCAGTAGATGATATAGATCCAGTAGTGGACTTTTTGGATGCCAACAATCTAGTTTTTAAATTGCATTTAGATGCCGCTTTTGGAGGTTTTATATATCCTTTTACCAATCTGGATAGCCAACACAATTTTGCCAACCCAAGAGTGAGTTCTATTTCTATTGATGGTCATAAAATGTTGCAAACTCCTTATGGTACAGGAATCTTCCTAATCCGAAAAGGGTTTATGCAATACGTAGCAACAGATGAAGCGCAGTATGTTCCAGGGTTGGATTTTACCATTTGTGGAAGCCGAAGCGGTGCAAATGCCGTTGTGATTTGGATGTTGTTGATGAACTATGGCTCTGAGGGTTGGAAAGCTAAAATGGATGAACTAATTGATCGAACCAACTATTTGTGTGGCCGATTAGATAATATGGGAATTCACTATTTCAGAAATCCTTACTTAAACATTGTCACTATAAAGGCAGGAGAAATTCCGAGTCAAGTAGCTATGAAATATGAATTAGTTGCGGACACTTATGAAACTCGTCCATCTTGGTGGAAAATTGTAGTGATGTCTCACGTGAAATATGAATTCTTGAATCAATTTTTAGACGAAGTTGAAGGTCAATTGGTGAAGTAAATTTGAAGTTTTTCAGAAGAATCTTTTCAATTATCATATAATTTTTGAATTATTGCATTTCTAAAAATGCAACATGAAGTCACAGCACATTGACATTCTAAATATTGGATTAATTGCGGTCTCCTTGATTGTGGCTATTATTATTCCATTTGAGCTGTTTCTCTTCTCTTATGCCGTGCTCGGACCGTTGCATTACATTACAGAACTTCAGTGGCTCAAAGGCAAGGACTATTTTGTAAAGAAGAAAGGCTGGATATTGCCGTTTATTGTAGCGGCAATTGCAGTATCTATTTATCCAATTGTGTTGTTTATTAATCCAGAGATCAACCAGTCAATAAGGACCTTCATCGGCCACTTGGCAGATGGAAGTAATTTTTTGTTGATTGCCGTTTTCTTTTTCTCCATAGCGCTGGTTTCATTGAAAAATTCAAAGCAATACATCGCTTTTTCGGGAAGTATAGTTGTCGCTATCTTGATCTATTACCTCCTTCCTACTTCGTTTGTCTATTTCGCAGTATTTCTCCCAACCATCCTTCACGTATATGTATTTACGGCCTTATTCATTCTTTATGGGGCGAAGAAATCGGCATCCAATTGGGGCTACCTCACATTTATAAGTTTATTGATCATGCCGATAATCATCTATTTTATTCCAACTGACATCACTCCTTTTTCACCTTCAGAATCAACCTTGTCGGCTTATCAAAATAGCAATATGGTCAAAGTAAACTCTTTCCTCGCACAGCTTTTCGGTGGGTTGGAAAATGGACAATTTTACGCACTATCTGTTGTAGGATTAAAGATCCAAACCTTTATCGGATTTGCATATACTTATCACTATCTGAATTGGTTCTCCAAGACTTCTGTAATCGGCTGGCACAAACAATTAAATTCTAAAAAAACAATGGCAATAGGACTTTTTTGGTTCGCCGCTATTGCCATTTACTTTTATGATTTTCAAACAGGATTCATCGTTTTGTTCCTGTTGAGTTTTATTCATGTAGTCTTGGAATTTCCATTAAATGCCATTACTATTAAGGAATTGATCAGTTTCAGAAAGTAGCTTACTACTTATATTCAATTACGACTCTTCTATTTCTTGCTCTTCCTTCATCCGTATCATTACTCTCTAATGGAAAATCTTCACCCTTTGATACGATTTCCACTCTAGATTCGTCAATTCCCTTCGCCACAATGTATCGTTTTACGGAGGCTGCACGTTGTTCACCTACTCTCATATTTACATCATCAGTCCCAACATTATCGGTGTGACCTGTTGCGCTGATTATTTTCAGTTTGTCATCTTTTAAGTCTTCTACGATTTCCATTAATTTCTTACGGTCATCAACCGTTAAGAAAATATCGTTAAACCCGAAGAAAATTGTTGTTTCAACACTCGGACTGTCAAACGCTTTACCTTTAGGAAGTGTTTTCTTTTCAATCGGATCCTTTACAGTTACTGCAACTGCAGCATTTTTAATCTTGATGTAATTTGCCAATTCTGCAGGGTCAAAAACAAAGGTATTGTTCTTTCCTTGTATCGCATTTACAACTTCGTTTTCATTTTGATCTAATAATGCAATTTCCGATAATAAATAATCTTCATCCGAAACATTAAGAGGTTTAAAATAGTACTTTTTATCTCCTGACATTCTTTGGTAAGTAAATTGTCCTAAGTCATTCGTTAAAACAGTATCGATGGGATAATCGTTCTCATCAAAAACAACCAATTGAGTACCTGATGTTGGCATTTTCTTGTATTTAAACAATCCTAAGATATTATCAGCATAAATAAGGTCTTTTACTCTTTCGGCATATTTACCATCATCAATCAATACAAATCGTCCGGTAATCTTTCCTAGTTCATCGACATAATATATTTTAGCATCAGGATATTTTGTATAATCTTCTTCGTCTAACTTTAAAACATAGGCTTTATCCCCTGCTAGTTTTAAATAAGAAAATAAACCATAATTATCGGTAATGGCCTCATCTATTAAATTTCCATTTTCATCGTAAATACTAATTTTTACACCATCTATAGGCAATCCATTGTACAAAAACTTTCCTCGAACTAAAAGATCTTGTTTGTCTCCAACAAATTTTACTCCTTTATTTACTTTAGAATAATAAATATCGCTGTATTCTTGTCCTCGATTACTGGTAAAATAAACTTCCTTATTATTCCCCATAACAAAGTAAGCATCGAAGTCTGGAGAATTAATAGGTGCACCTAAATTCAGAGGTATAGACCAATTTTGCCAAGTAGAATCTAACCTATATGTCACAAAAATATCGGACTCTCCTAATCCTTCGTGGCCATTACTAGAAAAGTAAAGCGTTTTCCTATCATCAGCTAAAAAGGGCGTCACTTCATAGTCGGGTGTATTTATAGTACTGCCCAAGTTAATAATTGGTGACCAATTTCCTTTTGGACCTTTTAAACTCACATATAAATCTTCAAATGCATTGGTATCAGCAGGTGCCATGCTAATCATTAAAATATCTTCCGTTTTGTTCATGTAAAAAGAGTAATAGCCGTCATCTAATCTTAAACCTGGGACTTCTAAAGCTTCCAAATCTTTCCATTTACCTTCTTCCCCTTTTACCGTAAACATTATTTCTTGATCTATTTTTCGTCTATTGGTAACGGTTTTAAAAACATAAACTTTATCAGCATCGGCAGATGCACCAATCACTGCATTAGAAATACTTTTGTTTGCTTCTTGCAAAAAGTTGATCGGCGTTCCCCAAACTCCATTTTCATCTCTATCTGCATACCAAATGTCTTGCCCATCACTTTTGGGTTCCATTTCTTCCAAATAAGTTCTTAAGAAAAATAGTCGATTGCCATTTAAAGTAGGCAATGGCATACTTTCTTCTGCGTAACTATTTAGTGCTGTCACCTTAATTGGTTCACCAAAGTTGGGCAATAAAAATTGAGAATGAGAGTTTATCGAACTCAATATCAGAATTAATAATGAAATAGTCTGTATTATACTTTTCATGTGGGATGTTTTTATATTATCTATTGCAAGATATAAATTTAAGAACTTCAAAACCAATTAAATTTAGCGATATTTAATACTTTTTTCAACTATTAAATATGGATTAATCGTAAATTAATAAGTCATTACTAAAGTTATCGTTTTTTAAAATTACAAACATATATTTGCAACTTCTGTTAATCTAATTGATGCTATACTATTCTACCCATTTGCATACTACCAGTTCTCAGTGGGTGACCTTTGTTCACGGGGCAGGTGGTAGTAGTTCGATTTGGTATAAACAAATCCGTGATTTCCAAAAGCACTTTAATGTGTTATTGGTTGATTTAAGAGGTCATGGCAAATCTAAAAAACCTTTCTACGAAAAACTAAAAGAGTACAGCTTTGATGTGATTGGTGACGAAGTAATTGATGTTTTAGATCATTTAAAGATTAAATCCACGCATTTTGTCGGCATCTCTTTGGGAACAATTATCATCCGAGAATTAACAGAACGTTACCCGGAAAGGGCAGACAGTTTAATTATGGGTGGCGCAGTGATGAAATTAAATTTAAGAGGACAAGTTTTAATGCGCACAGGGGCTTTGCTTAAATCTGTTATTCCTTACCTCCTATTGTATCGCTTTTTTGCATTCATCATCATGCCTCGAAAAAAGCACCAAGAATCGCGTAACTTATTCATCAATGAAGCTAAAAAGCTTTACCAAAAAGAATTTAAACGTTGGTTTACACTGATTTCTGAAGTGAATCCATTGTTGTCTTTCTTTAGAATAAATGACAGTAAAGTTCCTACTTTATACATCATGGGTTCCGAGGACCATATGTTTTTGCCATCGATTACTAAATTAGTGGGTCATCACCCTTCAGCCCGATTACATGTAATTGATAATTGCGGACACGTTGTAAATGTAGAGCAACCTCACATTTTTAATGCTACAGCGATTGATTTTTTGAAAAGTATTTCTCCTGATCAATAGAGAAAGTAACGATGTTTGCTTTTAATTGACAAATGCATTTAACCGCAAAGGACGCAAAGTTTCTCTCAAAGCACAGGATTTTTTTTAATTCTTAGTAAAAAAGAATTAGTAAACCACATTTTCAATAAAAAATTCAAATTACTTTAAATCAATAATAAAAACGTTTTTAAACGACAACAAACGAATGATAAACGACTAATAAACGTTTAAAACCGATTTAACGTTTACATCATTCCAACCTTTGCCTCGAAATAATTCACAAATCACAAAAACAAATTATTATGAGTGCATTAAGAAACAACGTACAGTTAATCGGAAATTTAGGCGCAAAACCAGAAGTAAAACATTTAGAAGGCGGGAAAGTCGTAGCCAACATGTCAATCGCTACAAGCGAGTCGTATAAAAATGCAAAAGGCGAAAAAGTACAAGACACTACATGGCATAACCTTGTGATGTGGGGAAAAACAGCTGAAATCGCTGAAAAGTATTTAGATAAAGGCAGCGAGTTGGCCGTGAGTGGAAAATTAACCAATCGTTCTTATGAAGACAAAGATGGCATTAAACGATATGTCACTGAAGTATTGGTCAATGAAATTGTAATGCTTGGAAGTAAATCTTAATCGACTTCTACTCCACTTTCATTTCATTTTATTTTAAAAAAGCGCACTTTCTAGCAAAGGCGCTTTTTTACTTTTTCCCTAGTTGGTTGTTTAAAAGTATCTCCTTTTGGAATAAATACCAAAAGATGAATAGTGAACTTTGAAATGAATCAAAAAAAAGTGAATCACATGAAAAGTTTTTTTATCGCCCTATTTATAATTTGTTCAACTTCCATTTTTGCGCAACACACCTTGGTGCTAAAAAGTGGAGAAAAAGTAAGTGGAGTTGTCATTGAATTGAAAGACGATGTATTAAGTATGGTGGTGAACCGAAAAATGGTTACCTATCCGATGCTTCAGGTGAGCACTTTATTTTTTAATGAATACGTACCTTATGATGGTGCATTATTGGACGATACTAAAGAAGTGGTATTTAAAGTAGATCAATTCACTGTAAAGTATGCGATTAAGGATAGAAAAATGATTCGCGAGCCAAAAGTTTCGATTGGAACCAAAGACAAAGGAACTGTGGTAGTCGATATTGTGGTGGATAAATATGGGAATATTAGGAGTGTATTGGCAGGTGCAAATGGCACAACAACAAGCAGCGAATATTTGTATGTGAAAGCGGAAACTGCAGCACGATCTGCGAAGTTTGATGAAAATTTAACTGGTCCACTGGAAACCAAAGGGACAATTACCATTGTATATCCTTAAATTGCCACAATGAAAACAACTCCAACCATCACTGAGTTATTAGGCGTCAAGTATCCATTAATAGTAGCTCCTATGTTTTTGATTTCAAATACCAAAATGGTGATTGAAGCCTTACATTATGGAGTAAGCGCAGCTTTTCCAGCATTGAATTACAGAACAGATGAAGAATTAATCACAGCGATTCAAACCATTAAAAAAGCTTCTGACAAATCTTTTGGAGTGAATTTGATTGTCAATAAATCAAATCCTAAATACAAAAAACAGCTTGATATTTTAGTCGAAAATGGAGTTCCATATATCATCACTTCTTTAGGCAGTCCGGCTGAAGTGATAGAAAAAGCACACAAAAAAGGCATCAAAGTATTTTGCGATGTCACCAATTTAGAATATGCTAAAAAAGTAGAAGGATTGGGAGCAGATGCAGTTATTGCGGTAAACAGTAAAGCAGGTGGTCATTGCGGGAATATTTCACCTAAAGAATTGATTGAGGAATTAACAAGAGAGTGCAATATTCCTGTGATTACAGCCGGTGGAGTAGCCACAGGTGCTCAATTAGAAGAAGCCATGAGTTGGGGAGCTGCAGGTGCCAGTGTTGGAACCATTTTTATAGCTTGTGACGAAGCAGATATTTCTCAAGAATACAAGCAAGCCATGGTCGATTATGGTGCAAAAGACATCATTTTAACCGACCGAATTTCAGGATCCCACTTAACCATTATCAATACACCCTACGTTCAAAAGATTGGTGCAAAAGCTGGTTGGTGGGAACGAACCTTATTGAAGAATAAATGGCTGAAGAAATATATCAAAATGTTCATTTATGTGCGTGGTATGAATCAAGTGAAAAAAGCTGCCGAAGGTGCGACCTATAAGACTTTTTGGTGTGCTGGACCTTCCATAGAATATGTGCATAAAATTCAGCCAATTAAAAATATTTTAGACGACTTTTTCGAGAAGTAACTCTGAATTGATTTTCAGATTTAACTCAGGTAAATAGTTCACATTTAAAGTCATTAAAAAGAAAATAACATCCATTAAATATGTTGCCCCATCTTTATCATTTAGAAGCAAATAGGCTTGTAAATAAAGAAGAAGAAACGACAAAAGATAAGATTCAAAACAAAGATTTTTATTTGATCAATCAAGTATCTTTTTCAATGACTCAATCTTGGAAACTTATGCTAATTAGGAAGCATATGAGAAAGAAAATAGTATAAGATTAAATGAAAATTCCAGAGGTTACTTTGAAGAAGGCATTTCGAAATGTGATCCATCTGATCCTCAGAAAATAAACTTCACATGGTCGTTAACAAATAATGACACCAATTTGAACGTCAACTTTTTCTTAGCTGCTCAAAAATTTGATATTTTAGAAAATAATAGAACCAATTTACGTTTATACTTTCAGGAAGTGGATAGTGGTTATTCTTCTGAATTAACTTTTACAAAAAAAATGTAGACTTTTAAATCAAAAGTAACAAGCTAAGCTAAAAACACCCCCGAAAATTCTACCCAAAATGCTAATTACAAGTTAATTAAATGCTGATATTAATTTTTATCAACTGTGATTTTATATTAAAAATCAATCTACATTTGGCAAAAAATAAACACTGTAAATATGAAAAAAAGTAACATTAAAATCACGCTAATTGTGTTGGTATTTGCATTATTAGGTATGTCATCTTGCAAGAAAGATGAAGAGACTGCCAAAGAAAAAATTCAAGACAAAGACTTTGTTGTAATCAATCAAATTGAATTAGAAAATAACATGGTAGTTTCAACTTTTGCTGATATAGAAGCATGTGATCGTGACAACATCTATCGTTTTAACTCCAACTCCTTCGGCTACGTTGATGAAGCAGTTTTAAAATGTGACACTTTTGGTGGTAGTCAACTTTACAACTTTGCCTGGTCTCTGGCAAACAATGATACAAAAATGAATATATTTTTCGATTTTGTTGACCTATCTACTTTTGATATAATGCAAAATAACGGAACTATTCTAAAGCTATATTCTTTAGAAAAAGATGGAGAAGATAGTTACTCTATTGAAATCACATTACAAAAGAAATAATAGCGTGAGCTTTTCATTAGTAATAGTTAAGAAGTTTTTACAAAAAAATAATTTTGGATTCTTTTTCAAATTAAATTTGAATTAATTTAAAACCATATAACCATGAAAAATAGAATAACCGCATTCATTGTCGCATCCCTATCCATTTTCATTTTTACTCTATCTTCTTGTAAAAAAGATGAAGAATCAGCAAAGGATAAATTTCAAGACAAAAATTATTACCTCACCAATAGCATTGAGATGGAGAATAATGTAGTAGTCGCTACATATTCAAGTTTAGATCAATGTGAAAAAGACGACTTTATTAGATTTAATTCCAACAACACCGGTTTTTTTAATGAAGGTTTAACTAAATGTGACCCTTCAGATGAACAAATAACAAACTTCACTTGGTCATTATCAAATAATGATAATCAGTTAAACGTTGTAATCTTCTTCATTAATATTAGTTTTAGCATTCTTCAAAATGACGGAACTACTTTACGATTGTCAAATACAATAATTGACAATGGTATTGTCTACACTACAGAGCAGACATACGTTAAAATGTAAATTTATCGCCTTAAAGTAGGTTGACCAATAATTAAAGAATAAAACTAAAGAAGCCATCCAATCGATGGCTTCTTTTAGTTTGCTAAATTCATAATTAGCTCTTCCTTTTTCCATTGGTTTTATGGAACTTTGCAAAAAATTAAAACACATGAAAATCTTCAAAAGCTTTACCTTTGATTCCGCGCACTTTTTACCAAATGTGCCTGAAGGGCATAAATGTAAAAACATGCACGGTCATACCTACCTTTTGAAAGTGATTGTTGAAGGTGAGCTAAAGGAACACTTAAACTGGGTGATGGATTTTACTGACTTGAAAAAAGCTGTAGACCCAGTCGTTAAAAGTGTTGATCATAAAGTACTGAATGAGATATCAGGATTGGAGAATCCAACTTGTGAAGGTCTAGCAGTTTGGATTTGGAACAAAATCAAACCGAACTTACCTGAATTAGCAACTATTGAATTAAATGAGACGCCAACATCTGGTGTAATCTATTCAGGACATTAATCTTCAATATCCTTTTTATATCCCAATTCACTCGATTTCTTTGATCGCTCATCAATTCGCTGATAAATGGTTGTAGTCAGATCTGCAATAAAAGCCTTCAAATACTCCACCTCTTTCCCTTTGGTCATTATACCAATTAAAAATGGCTTCTTTTGGTGATACACGATTCCAAAATGATGCAGTTGGACAAGGTGATCTTTACTTGGTTTTATACCATATTTATGAGCCACAGCTATTTCTTTCGGAATTGATTGACGAATCCCATAACCATATCCGGTTTTAGATAAAATGTCCAAAGCCATTTCGGAATACCTTTTATCTAAATAAGATGAGTTGTAAAGCACTCTAAAGAAGGATGCATAGGTTCTGATTGTTATAAAATTCTCGTTGAAATCAATTCCATCAGGAACAATCATCCCTAATTCCTCTTCGACTTTGCTTAAAAAATTAGGGTTTTCTTCTTCTATGAAATCAATCAATAGAATTGTTGCTTCGTTATCGGACTCCACGATCATAATATCTACTAGTTGAGCAACAGTATATTCAGAACCTTGAATTAACTTACTATTGGAGCGCGCACTCTGATTCTTTGATTCTAAATACACCGCTTCCTTAGAGATCTGATACGTTAGTTTTTGATTCAAAATATGAGGCATGGTTTCGGCATATTTTAAAATTGCTATCATAATTGGAACCTTCATTAAACTACCTGGCGAAAAGATTTCATCTTCATTCATACTTACTTTCTGATTGGTAGTTAAATCCCGGTAATATATTGCCGCTGAGCTAATCTGTCCATTTTTTTTGGCAGATTCTATCTGCCTGTTCAAAATACTATCCATTCCATCTATGGATGTTAAATCAATTGAACTAAAGTCCAAATAGGCGATGCTAGGATTAAGATATCGATATTTCGCTTGTTGCGATTCACTAAGGTTTTGAGTTTGCTTTTGATTAAAAACCAACGGACTCTCAGATTCAGAAGTAAAAATAAAGTACCCGATTGTGACTCCAATTACACTACCAAATAGTAATCCAACCACCCCTTTTATAGATACGTAACTATCTGTTTTAAAATTTATTGCCATATTCTATTTCTAGATTCATTTTGTTTTTCAGGACGACCCAAATTAGATAAAAGAATTGATTTGAAAGTCAATTAAAATTCATTTTTTATACTATCCGAATTCTTATACCTTTGTAAAAAAACAGGATGAAGAATATTTTTATCACCACATTACTACTACTTTTCGCCTCTACCCTTTCTGCTCAATTGAAAAACCCACATTTTGTAGGATTAAATGCAGGTTTAAGTATGCCAGTTGGTGAGTATAAAAATTTTGATACAGCAAGGGCCTCATCAGTAAACGCTGGAAAATATGCCTCTCTTGAAGGCGGGGTTTATATATCAAGGTTTGTTGGTATCGGAGTAAACTTGGGATTGTATACTAATTCAATCAATGAAAGTGAAATCAGATCGGAATACGAAAAGCAATTAGTAACCAATAATTCGATTGAAGTAAAAGCTGATGATTGGTTGAACGTATACGCTTTAGCAGGACTTTATTTTACTATTCCCATCAAGAAGGTTCGATTAGATTTTAAATTTTTAGGTGGAGCTGTTAATTCATCACAGCCATTAGTAACTGTAACCTCTAACGAAAGTGGCTCTGTTGTGGTAAGGGAAAGTAAAGTGGAAGATGCCATTGCTTTTGGGATAAATTATGGTGCTCATTTAAGAATCCCATTGGTTTCAAAACTGTATTTAAGATTGAATGCAGAAACCTTCACTTCCCTCCCAGAATTTAAGAAAGAAACCACTAGCTACAGAAATGGGGTAAAAACAGTTACAAAAGAAAATTTTGAACAAACCATTTCTGTTTTGAATGTTGGTGTTGGGTTGTGCTTCAGTTTATAAGCTTTTAATAACGAATAAAGTCAGCACAAATAGCCCAAGAGAGATGACCATCATAGCGAACAAATAGTTTATCCAATGGTTTTTAGGCGTTCGTGGATTTTTCCCAAATAATCGTTTCGTCCATTCAAATAAACGATAGCGGTGATTGGCTACTTTTTGATAGCCCCAATCAGAAAGTTTTTGAAACCATTCTTTTTCAGCGTACCATTTCGTTAGGAAAGTATATTTCCCTGCTAGTTGAAATGCCTTATAAGCCGCATCTGGTCCTGAATAGACTTTTCCATCAGGTAAAACCAACCGCACAGCTTCTTTGTATTGATCAATTGAAATATCTTTTACTCGCTTGCAGGCCAGTTGATACTTTTGGTATTCAATTACATCTCCCGACATGATCCACCAACGGATAATCCAATAATGACAAAAACCACACTCACCATCCCATATCATCAATGGTTTTGACGATGGGGGATACACAGTGTGGTTGATTTTACTAAACATGCTGCTAAGTTAACAACAGTAGAAGTAATTTGTTATTTCTATTCGTTCATTCTGTAGCCACCAGTAAAAATAATAGTGAGACCAACAATAATGTGCATCGGAATGGTCAATAAGAACAACCCTCTTAAACTTACTACTGTTTCAGACAAACTAACCATATAGGGTACTAGCAAACTAATAAAAGTGGCTAATAATATTACCATTGAAAATAGCTTGAAAGTATTATTCTTGATGTATCTATTCATGATAAAATATAATATCCCAGAAAAGATACCTGGAATCAGTGAAGCCAAGATCACCATGTAAATGTTAATAAAAGGTTCCGTATAGTTACTGAACTGATTGTAGGCAAAAAAATAAACGATATTTACTAATGCTGCTATAATACCTGCAATTAATCCTGTTGTTATATTATCACTTAATGAATTCTTTAAATATTGTGCATCTGTTTTCATATCTCGTATAGTTTTGTATTTTAGTATTTCTGTGCACAAACCACTCCAAATCCATTTAAAAATGAAAAAAATATTACTAGCAATCTATTTTATAACAACTTACCTATTTTCAATTGCTCAAAATACTGATCCAATAAGATACGTTGCCTTGGGAGATTCATACACAATCTGTGAAGGAGTTAACACAACCGAATGTTGGCCGAGTATTCTAACCAAACACCTTTCAAAAAAAGATGTGGACATAACCTTAGTAGCTAATCCTTCTGTCACTGGCTACACCTCTCAACAATTGATAGATAATGAAATGTCCATTTTTGCAAAGTCAGAAGCCAATTTTGCAACCGTCCTTATTGGAGTAAATGATTGGGTAAAAGGCATTAATATCGGAATATTTGAAAGTAACTTAACTTATATTGTTGAAACATTGCTGGAGACTTTATCTTCTGATCGATTGTTTCTGATTACTATTCCTGATTTTTCTGCCACTCCTAAAGGTCCCGAATACAGTAATGGGAGAGACATTACTGCAGGAATCTCAGAATTCAATGACGTAATAAAAAATGCTGGAACTATGTATGGAGTTACTGTTATCGACATTTTCCCAACGACACAAGCGATGAAAGACAATCCTGAATTAGTAAGTGCTGATGGATTGCACCCTTCTGCTCAAGAATACCTATTGTGGGAAGGTATTATCTACCCTCATGTTTATGAATCCCTTAAACCTAGATAAGCTTCTTTTCGATGTAGTCGCTGTTCAAGACACTCAGCGCACCCATGTATTTTAAATCAAAGGAGATTAAATCACCTACTTTGTAGGTTCCTTCGTCTGCGCCTAAATCAATCACCAACATGTCAGAACTTGCGCCAACGATGTTAATATCATCGTGGTTAGAAATTAAAAAATCAGGATTAATGTCCAATAAACCAACATCTAAGATCGCTCGATAGGAAGTCTTTCCATAATCATCCGGGTTGATTTCTATCATCTCTCCGCTTGGGTTCTCTGCTAAGGTCCCTGTTGGTACTTTAGGTTTTTCTGTTAACTCAATAATTTCAGTATACAATTTCAACACATCAGTTTTCATTCCTTCCACTGGAGCTTCCGTAAATAGGTTGTTTCCGAAAAATAGCATTTCACCTATTCTAAAATGGTTAATTCCAGCTGGAAGCATTCGTTGTAATAAAAGTGGCACAACCACTGAAGTTCCTCCTGTTACAAACGGAATCTTTTTGTTGAATTTAGCTTCTATGAGTTGTTCATACAAACTCAATTGAATCAACTTATCTGGAGAAGGCATTACTCCATGTAAGCAGTTCAAATTGGTTCCGATTCCTGAAACTTCAATGTTTGGCATTTCGAAAATTTCTCCATAAAAATTAATCAACTCCTCCCCCATTACGCCTTCACGCAAATCTCCCATCTCAATCATTATGATCACTTTGTGGATTTTATTTTGAGCCACTGCTTCTTTGGAAAGCATTCTGATCGTTTCAATTTCAGTGTTAAAACTAACATCGGCGTATTCTACAATTCGTTTGATGCTTCTTTTTGCGGGTGGCTTAATGTATACTGTTTGAATTTTTGGATTAATCGACTTAATGGTCTTTAAATTTGAAATCCTGGAATCATGGGTTTCTTCCACACCCAATTGAATCAATTCCTTTAAGAATAATTCATTCCCACAGAGTAATTTGGTAACAACTCCCCATTCTATTCCGTTGGATTTAAACAACTCATCTAAAAAATTATAATTGTGTTTTAATTTTGCTTTGTCTAATGTAATGAATGCCATAATTACTTTATTTAATTACTTTTCGTGGGATATTATGTGGTAACCTGGTCAATAGTTCGTAATTCAATTGGTCACTTAGCTCACTGAATGATGAAACCGAAATGGAAAAATCGCCTTGATTTCCAATCAAAACCACTTCGTCTCCTTTTTTAGTATCTGGGATATCGGTAATGTCGAGCACCATCATGTTCATGTTTACAATTCCAACTACACTCACACGCTCACCGTTTACGAGCACTCGTCCTTGATTGCTCAAAGATCGACTATAGCCATGACTATAACCTACTGGAACAGTGGCTATTTTCATATTTTTCCTCGCCATGTAGGTGGTTCCATAACCAATGAACTCACCAGTCTCCACAGTTTTGGTGCTCATGACTTTACTTTTCCAACTCAGTATTCTGCGCAAGGGGTCAGTTCGATCCAACTTATCCTTCACAAAGTGGATAAATGTTTCGGTGCTTGGCCAAAAGCCATAATTTAGAATACCAATTCGCACCATATCCATCTGTGTCTTTGGATAAGATAACGTAGCTGCCGAAGAAGCAGAATGGTAACGTTCGGCAACCAATCCGGCTTTCATCAATTGTTTCCGCTGCTTTTTAAAGCTTTTTATTTGTTCTTGTATACGAACATAGTTACCGATGCTTTCAGCTCCTGCAAAATGAGTACAGACCCCTTTCAAGATATAATTCTTGCTGGCTAGCAATATTTCTAAAGCTTGCTTCACTTCTTCTTTGCGCAGACCTGTTCGATTCATCCCTGTTTCCAATTCCAAATGAATTTGAGCCGGTATTCCAAGCTTTTCAGCAAAATCTAATGCAGCCTGTAATCGGTCTATTTCAAAAATGTAGAACTGAATGTCATTCTGAATAGCCCACTCCAACTCTTCGTTGTCGAGCATGCCCATGATCATAATTTCTGCTTCAGGCGCCACTTTTCGACACAATCGAGCTTCGTCTGCACTAAACACCGAAAAGTGAGTTTGACCGGCGTTTACAGCCATCGGAACTAGATCTACAATTCCATGTCCGTAGGCATTCCCTTTAATAACTGTGCTAATGAGCGTATTTTCACCCACTACACTTTGTAGGAATTTGTAATTTTCTTCTAAAGCTGATTGACTCAGCTCGATGTATGAAGTCTGAAACACTATCGGTTGGTTTGTTGAATAATGGACGAATAGATGCGATTACCAATGGCAATCAATTCATCAGGAAAATTGTAATTGGAATGGTGCAATGCCGGTTGATTTATTCCCGACCCCAACCCAAACATTGCGCCTTTTGTGGCATTCAGAAAGTGACCAAAATCTTCGGACCAACTGAATGGTTGGTTCAATTCTTCCGCTTCTAAATGATTGGCCTGAGCTGCCGATTCAATGATTGATGCATTCTCCTTATGATTCACTGTTGCAGGAAACACCTCTGTTTCTTCTATGGAAAACTGCAACCGCTCTTCTATTGCGAATTGCTTTACTTTTTCGTGAATTCTAACTGTTAATGCTTCCATATCATCATTCAGATAGCTTCTCAATGTCAACATGAGAACTCCATCCGAAGGGCTGATTCCAAATGCCGCTTCACCCACTTTGACGTGAACAATAGTTACGATTGCATAATTTTTCGACTTAAAATCTTGATTTAAGTCAGCTACGTATTGAGTTAGTTTTGAAATCGCTACGGCAGGATTAATTCCATTTTGAGGCTCAGCTGCATGTGCCGTTTTTCCTTTCAATTTTATAATCAACCCTTTTGACGCTGCCGCAAAATGGGCTTCTCTTGTCAAAACTTTACCTAGCGTTACTCCAGGGATATTGTGCAAGGCATAAATTGCATCTATTGACAATTGCTGAAAACGCGAATCTTCGAGCACTTGCAGTGCACCATCACCAGTTTCTTCGGCAGGTTGAAACAATAAGACCACTTTTCCCTTTTTAATCGGATGGGAAGACAACTCTTCCAATAAAGAAAGTACCATTGCCATGTGGCCATCGTGCCCACACAAATGCGCCATTCCTACGTTCTGAGATCCGTATTCTATTTCCTTATTCGGTTCTTCGTGAATGGGTAACGCATCTAATTCTGCTCTAAAAGCGATAGTCGGGCCTTCTTCTTGTCCATTGAAGACTGCCAAAATTCCATGCACGCCTACATTTTCATATAGTTCATCAGGCTGAAATTGCTGAATGAAATGAACCACTCGATCGGCCGTTTCTTTTTCGTTGTTAGAAACCTCAGGAAACCGGTGCAACAGTTGTCGAAATGAATGTAGTGATTGTAAGAATGGTTCAGTTAACATCGTTAATCTTTTGTTAAACGCATTTCTAAATACTTATTGGTAAAGCCCAATCGCTCGTATAATTTTTTGGCTGGATTGTCGGGTTCTACGTGTAAAGCCACATCGCCTTTCGTCAACTTTAAGGCTTGTTCCATCAATTGTTTACCCAAACCTTTACCGCGATAATCACGGTGAACTGCAATGTACACTAAAATATTTTCAGGAATGTATTTCGACATACCAGTTTCGTTAATTACAACGGCTCCAATAATTTCTTGCTCATGAATTCCCAATAAGACGAATCCTCCGTTCCCTAAATTCTTTTCAAATACATAATCCAAACACTTTAGAATGTCTTCGACACTGTCGCCAAATTCATCCAAGTGGGTATTTAAGAACTTTGCTATTTTATGATTGCTGTAAAATAAGTCTTGGCCTGAGAAAGAGTTCAATACCTTCGGAGACAGTTTAATTTTTTCCATTTGCTTGATTTATTTCGATTGAATTTTTATCTGTAAATGTCATAATAATGAATACGAATAATGCAGCTAAGATGCCAAAGAAATTAGCATTGATGCCGTAAGGTAGTGCAATTTGCATTGTTTCCAAGGTTACGGTAGTTCCTCCACCCACTATCATCGCTCCCAAAGCGGCATTTGAACTAACTCGTTTCCAAAAGAGAAGACCTAGGATGGGCACTAATAATCCGGAAACCATAAAGGAATAGGAAAGCAACATTAGCTCCAATACATTTTCCATGCTCATGGCAAGTAAAATGGCAAAAGCACCGATGAGGAAAGTAAAGAGTTGTGAATATTTCAACACAGTATGGTGACTTTTTTGCTTCAAAAGTTTGCCAAAAATATCGGTGGTTAAATTTCCTGAAGCTGCCATTAAACAGCTATCTGCAGTAGATAATATGGCCGAGAAATAAGCCGACATCATGATTCCCATTAAACCAATGGGTAAAATTTGACTCAATAACAGGGGCAATCCCATTTCAGGATCCATTCCTTCGGCTGAAGCAAATCCCAAATCAGCAAACATTCCTTGATCGGCGGCTACGTTAGCAAATAATCCCAATAGCACTCCCATAAATGCCATCAATGGCCATTCAAATAATCCTGCTATGAACCACGCTTTTTGTGCATCCTTCTTTGATTTACAAGAGAAAATCCGCTGATACAAAGTCATGCCGACAAACCAAATGGGAATAATGGTGATGGCCCAATTGAACAACTGAGACCATTCAAAATTGGTCAAGGACAACATTTCTGGTCGCACAGAAGCTACAATGGTATCATACCCACCAACTGCAAAATAAGCCATTGGAATAGCGATAAATACCAAACCAGACATCAATAGCATCCATTGGATGGTATCGGTGTAAATCACGGCTTTCATTCCTCCCATTACAGTGTACACCACCGCAATAACCCCCATGACTATGAGTGCCGTAGTTAAATCCAAAGATGGAAAGGAAGCGGAAGCCAATTTGGCGCCAGCTAAAATTTGAGAACTTGAAAATCCGGTGTAACCAATCAGCGAAATAAAGCCTGCCACTAGCGCCACTTTCGGGCCATAATGATTGCCGAATACTTGCGGGAAGGTGAGCAATTTAAATCGATCATTCATGGCTGAAATCTTTGGAATCAGCAGCACTGCACTGAGCCATGCACCAATGAGGCCTGTGAACAACATCCAAGAACCACTAAGCCCCATTACGAAGCCCAAACCACCCAAGCCAATGGAGAAACCGCCACCCACATCTGTCGCTACTACGGAGAGTCCGACGTGCCAGCTGCTCATGTTTCTGCCACCTACAAAATAATCATCAGAATTTTCATTTTTCTTGAGAAAGAAAAACCCAACGCCCAACATAATGAGCATGTAAAGAATAAAAATACTTCCATCAATCCAATGCAAATCGTCTACTTTTGGTAGATTCACAAAGGTATTTATAATAACCTAAAGAATAAAGTAAACGATTTAATAGTTTAAAATCCAATTATTTGAATTTCTCAACAATCGTTGCATCTTGCTTTAAGTCATGGTAGTGCATGGATAGACTTCCATTATTTTTTTCGATAGAAGAAATGGAAACCGTGCGTACAAAATGCGATTCGTCCAAGCGAATGGTCGGGTGTTCTTGATCGCCCCCGAAACGATGAAAATCGACCATTTGCTGGCGGTTTACTTCTGGGAATTTCATCAAATGCTCGGCGAACGATTCTTCTCGTTGCAATCGGACAGCTTTGGGGTAGAGTGGCGCAGATGAATAGATGTGCGGCTGATCTAGTTGTAAGATTTTAAGGTGGGTCAATAAGCCATCCCATCTGAATTCAATCATTTCTAGTTCATCTTGGAGCTGATCCAAACAGATGATAGTAAAGGGCTCTATACCGCTGAAATCGTAATCAAAGGTAAACTGCTCGAAACTGGCGTATTCAAAACACTCCAACAACACAATTCCACGGCTTTTTCGGTAAGGTGGTTGGTGTTTGTGCCGCTTAAATGCGCCATTAAGCAAGCTCACTACTCGATTTTCGCCTATAGCCAACCACGTTCCTTTGGCGTCTCCATCTTGTGGAAACAATACTTGGTTGCCGATGATGGTTTGATAAACCGGAAATACGGCTGGCAATCGATGTTTGGATTCATCGCGGTTGGAGGTCAAAAGGAAATTTCCGTTTCCTTTTGGAATATAAGTCAGTGTGCACATGCGTCTAAAATTAATAAAAATCAACCATTTTTATAAACAGCATTTAGAAACAAAATGTTGCCGTTGGACCGCATTAATTACAAGTGAAATTAAAATAAATGAGGGAAAACCAAACAAGGTATTCAAAAAACACGTACTTTTTCATTGGTTTTACGATGGACCATTGTGATTGATGACTACTTGAAATCAAGCGCATTGCTCGGAGAACCAATCAAACTTTAAAAGATTAACGCCATGGCAAAAGGACAAGATTCCAAAAAAGCGGTTAAAAAAGAACCGACAAAATCGCTAAAAGAGAAAAGAGAAGAAAAACGCTTGAAGAAAGCAGGTAAGTAACTAACTCAATGCAATGGCGCTCCAAATGGAGCGCCATTTTTGTTTGTTCAAAAAAGTAAAACTACTTTTCTAATCGTTTAAGCGATGTATTGCACACTGGCCCACTCATTGATCTCGTTTTAATTTGTTCACAATCTTGTTTTTGAAAATAAACTGTTACATTCGGGTTTGGAAATCAAGAAATAGATAAATCCATTCTGAGACTATTGAATGCTATTATTGGCCTCCATTTGAAATCGCGGGCTTTGGAATAATGCAAAGTACAAACTTTATGAAAATCCATTGAAACCGAATCTTAAAATAATTAAATAGTTCAACCTAGCGTAAGCCAAAATTGCACTATCTTTAACTGTTAAAAATTAGACCTACCATGAAACGTTCTCTACTACTCTTCATCTTGTGCTCTTTTGGATTTTTAAACGGCTTTAGCCAATCCGAAAAAAATGATTTAAAATTAACCGTTGCAGGTCTTCCGTTGTTTGGAGATGCTGATGGTTTTATCTCCGGATTAAATGGTTTTGTTTGGAAGCCATCTATTGGCTATTACATTTCCAATAAAACCTCTATTGAATTAAATTTTTCCTACGGCACAATGAATAACCTGACCATTAGAAATGTCGATTCCTATTATCAATCGTTTGCCTTTACTCCTACTCTAAGAAATAACTTTGTAAACCAAGAGAAGTGGCGAGTTTTTGCAGAATTGGGATTTGGGTTGGGCACCATTCAATACAATGCGGACAACAATAATTTTAGAAATTTCCAACACGATCAATTAAGTGGAGGAATAACGATCCTAAATATTGGATTGGGTGGCAACTATTATTTCAATGAGAAGTTCGGAATTGAATTCATCATTCCATATCTCACCATCAATAACATTACTTCTGATCAGTCGAACAATCTCTATTCAGGCATTGGGCCGACCATTGGGTTGACCTATCTATTGAAATAATTTAATTCCAGTTTTTACCACCCCAAAATGATTGCCTGAATTGGATTGTATAGAAAGCAACCCCTTCCACTACTTTCTTTAATCCTAAACGCCAATCGATTTTAAATTGATGAATGTAAATTCTACTAGGAAGTAGGTTCAAATGAATTTATATGGAAAAGTCGATTTACTAAATGTAGAATGATAATTATGCGCACTTTTCAAATCTTCAACATACCTAGAGTGCAATTATCAAGCGTTAGCCGTTCAATCAGTGTCACCATCATCACTATTGCTTTCATCATTTTAAGCTTTCAAATACAAGCTCAAGAATTTGCGCAAAGTAAAAAACCGATATATATTGGTGTCAACTACGGCCAATCTTCCCAAAATCGATTCCCCTTTAACAATAAAAACTATACGTATAACAATCAATATTTTAAGATTCATCTGAAGACTTCTTTAATGGAAAAAGGTAAATTCAGTCTAGATTTTTTGGTAGAACCGAGTATCTATTTTTCTGAACATCAGTTACTCAATGAAACGTTTATTGAAGAACAAAGAGGGGAAGATTTTTTGGAGCAACGAGAAAAGTTCACTCAAAAAAAAACATTTAACGAATATGCATTGAATGCAGGGTTTCAAATTCGGTATACGGTAGTTAGAAATTTTAGCACGTATATTATGGGGAGTATTGGTCGTATGATTTCTACGGGAGATACCGAGCGACTGAAAAAGGGCTTCTCCTTCTTGGACATAGCGGGTTTTGGCTTTTCTCAAAAATGCAAGAGATTGCTGTTTGATTTTAGGATATCGGTTCGGCACAACTCAAATGCCAACCTTCAAATGCCCAACAATGGTCACAATGCCATTTGCATTGAAACTGGTATATCGTATCAATTAAGGTCAAAATAGACATCAGATTAATTCAAGCCATGTCTTAGAGTTAGCCTAGTGAAATAAGTCAAAGCACTTATAAAATAACCTTTCTGCTACTTCCTTTAATTCTACCTATTTTTTAGAATTGTAGTATTTATGCACTATTGAATAAAGCTCAGCCATTTTAAATTTGTCATCCAATCAAAAACAAACACAGAAGAAAAAGATAGCACAACAAATTTTAATGACCGAGGTCTTTGGACGTATATAGATCCATCAAAAAATACGAATCTTCGGATTTTTTGTGAGGGTGGAGATACGAACCCCGATGATATTTTGTTAAATCCTTGTCTTGCAATTGCTCTAAAAAAGGATCCTAAAGAAGCATTAGAATACTTCGAGTGGCAGGAATACATTGAAACTTTTGAATTGAACGGAGAGCGATTGAATTCAAAAGCACCTGTAAAATCAAAGTAACCAATTGATAGTTGGACTAAAGATTTAAATAAAATTTTAGAATAAAAGCGGTCAATATGGAGCTTTAGGTATACTTTTAGTTAATAATATTATTAACTTCCCAATTAAAATTTAAAAACGATGAAGAATAAAATTTTAATCCTAGCTGCATTAATAATTAGCATTTCCTTCCAATCATGTAAGAAAGATAAGGATGATGAGGTGGTCCCGGCGCCAGTAGTAACGAATCCTTTTTATATCAATTTTAAACTTGATGGAGTTCCAAAAAGTCATTCGGGATTAAGTAACGGCGGAGGCACAGGCAGCGGTTCAAGCACAGATGCTTCATTTTATACGCTAAAAACTAACATTGGAATTACAATCAGAATGGACAAGGATTCCATCGTAAAGAAAGATTTAGATTCCTTAATTGGTAAAAAAATAGTAGTTGGTCAGTGTCAAGTATGTCCAACAAGTATTAGTTTAGATTACGAAATATCTGGGGATTACTATAGAAGTTATGAAACTGACAATCCATTCCCTGCAAATTATTTTAAGGTTACATCAGTTACTTATTATGGAACAGAAGATTTCTTTGGAAGAGCACAAAAATTATATACCGTAGAAGGTGAATTTAATGCAAACATTTCCTACGGTACTGACGTTAAGAATGCAAAAGATGGGAAGTTTAAACTGGTTTTTAGAGAAGCTAAATTCGACTAGACAATAAGATTTGAAGTAAACACATAAAGGTGTTGATTAGTAAAAGTACGCTCTACCAATCATCACTTTTTTTTAGTCCAATTTGTGCTTCATTTTCAGAATTATCGCATTTTTTATTGCAGTAGTTTTACTAATTAATGTAGTCGCATTTAAAGGATTTATTTATATCGTTCTCAAAGATTAACTCATTATTTAATAAAAGTTGGAGTTTAATTTATACCTTGATTTTTCAAACAGAAACTATGAAAACATTCCATTATGCATTTAAGGTAAAAGACATTGAAAGCACTAGAAAGTTTTATATTAAATTATTAGGTTGTGTGGAAGGCCGTTCCACAGAAAACTGGATTGATTTTAACTTTTTTGGCAACCAACTTTCTGCACATGTCAGTTCCAATATTCCTGAATTGGATTATTGTGGTAAAGTAGATGGAATTAGCGTACCTATTCCCCACTTTGGCTGTCTTATTCCGGTAATTGAATTCAAGACTATACAAGAAAAATTAGAGGCCATAAACACTGAATTTATTGTAAAACCTTATATGCGATATGCCGGAAAAACCGGCGAACAACGTACCATGTTCTTCTTGGATCCAAGTGGAAACCCAATCGAATTGAAGGCTTTTACCAATGAAGCTGAAGTGTTTTTGAAATAAGAATTTTTTGAAAATAAAAAAATGCCCTTAAATATTTATTTTAGTGAGCTAGATTTTTCATAATCTACCTCAACTAAAAATTTATTTAAAACGAAATCGCATTTACAATTGCGAAAGCACCTCCCACAAGACCACCAATCAGCATTATGGTGAAATATGAAATGAGGTAAATCAATAATGATTTGACCACGCTAATAAAAAAGTTACCTCCAAAAAAATGGTGATAGATCCAAGAGAAAATGCCAATCGTTAAAACAGCTGAAATGAAAATTGACCACTGAAAAAAATCAGGAATAAACCACAAGAAAAAAGTTAATATCCCTGCTGCTATCGTAACTCCGTAGCTGTATGAATTGATAATTAAGTGCTCTGCATAGTTCAATTTATACTTTCGAAAGAATAATTTACTGTAGAAGGCGAAAAATGGAACCATACCAACAGTAATTATAGTAAGGTAATTCATAATAAATTCTTGAATTTCCTTTCCAAGTTCCTCGTTACGGACATCTGATTGAATTGCACCCATCTCTTGAGCTTTTTCATTCAATCCAAATATTAATGAAATCACCACGCTTATCGTAGCCCAAATAAATATGAATCGGAATGGATGCAAATATTTCACGGTTGCACCCGTAATATTGTCCAACAACACCTTTCTAGGATTCTGTAACAGGCGAATCGTTGTAAAAAACAACCCATGATCCATATTAAAAAGCTGTTGAAATACCCACTTTAGAGAATCGATTGTTTTAAACCGATGAGAAATTTTTCGTTGTCCACAGTTGTAACAATAGGCTCCAAGCAACTCTGTATTGCATGTTTTGCAATCCTTGATAGCTGCTTCTGAAAATTGGTCAGTAATTATTTCCTTGGTCATTCAAATTGGTTTGAAGCCGAAATATAAAAAAAAATCCCTTCCCGATAAATCGAGAAGGGATCAAATGTTATGGTTTAGAAAAGAATATTACTTCTTCTCGCCTTTTTCCATTTCAGATTTCAATTTAGATAATGCATCTAAGTCACCAAGAGTTGTTCTTTCTTGAGAATCTTGCATTGTCTTAATTTTCTTCGCAGTGCTAGCATGTTCTGCTTTTGCTGTTGCTCTTTTCTCTTTCACATCTTCGAACTCAGCGTCCTTAAAGATTTGAGTGTGGCTTACAGCAATCTTACGTGCGTTTTTGTTGAAGTCAACAATTTTGAAGTCTAACACTTCATCAACTGCAGCTGTTGTATTGTCTTCTTTTACGATGTTTTTCTTCGTAGCCAAAGCTTCTACTCCATAAGGCAATACTACTGTAGCACCTTTTGCAGAAATTTCAGTGATTGTTCCTTGGTGAACTGAACCTATTTCGAAAACAGTTTCAAAAGTTTCCCATGGATTTTCTTCCAATTGTTTGTGACCTAAGCTTAATCTTCTGTTTTCTCTATCCACTTCTAAGATCACCACTTCTAGTTCATCACCTACAGAGGTAATTTCTTTTGGATGGTTGATTTTCTTAGACCAAGAAAGATCAGAAATGTGAACTAAACCGTCAACACCTTCTTCTAATTCAACGAATACACCGAAGTCAGAAATGTTGGTTACTTTACCTTTGTGCTTGTCGCCAACGATAAATTTCTCAACGATTCCTTCCCATGGATCAGGAGTCAATTGTTTCACACCTAAACTCATTTTTCTTTCTTCTCTATCTAAAGTTAAAATTTGAGCTTCAACTTCGTCAGATACAGTAAAGAATTCTTGAGCTGGTTTCAAGTGATTCGACCAAGTAATTTCTGATACGTGGATCAAACCTTCAACACCAGGCTGAATTTCAACGAAAGCACCATAATCAGCAACTACAACAACTTTACCTTTCACTTTGTCGCCTACGGCTAACTTCTCGTCTAACTCATCCCATGGATGCTTCTCTAATTGCTTCATACCTAAAGCAATTCTCTTCTTATCATCATCAAAATCAAGGATAACAACATTTACCTTCTGATCCAATTCAACGATTTCTTCTGGGTGATTAACACGTCCCCAAGAAAGATCAGTAATGTGAACCAAACCGTCAACACCACCAAGATCAATAAATACACCATAAGAAGTAATGTTCTTAACAGTACCTTCTAATACTTGTCCTTTCTCTAATTGAGCAATAATTTCTTTCTTCTGAACTTCTAGCTCAGCTTCGATTAATGCTTTGTGAGATACTACAACGTTTTTGAATTCCTTGTTGATTTTCACAACTTTGAATTCCATTGTTTTATCTACATACATATCGTAATCACGGATAGGCTTCACATCAATTTGAGAACCTGGTAAGAATGCTTCAATACCAAATACATCAACGATCAAACCACCTTTAGTTCTGCATTTCACATAACCTTTGATTACTTCTTGAGTATCTAATGCATCATTTACTCTATCCCATGCTCTAAGCGCTCTCGCTTTTTTGTGAGATAATAATAACTGACCATTTTTGTCTTCTTGACTTTCAATGAAAACCTCAACTGAGTCACCAACGTTTACTTCTTCTTTGTATCTCAATTCATTCATTGGGATAACACCGTCAGATTTGTAACCGATGTTTACAACAGCTTCACGCAAGTTTTTAGAAACGATAATCCCGTCTAAAACTTCTTGCTCATTAATAGAAGTTAATGTATTACCATAAACTTCTTCCATTTCATCTCTTTCTGCTTTTGAGTACAACTCATCGAATTTACCGATAGAATCCCAATCAAAATCTGCAGAATCTGCAGCTACTGAAGCATTAATGCTATTGTCAATAGTTGTTTCAACAGTTTCTTCGTCTTCATCTTCGTCAGAAGAATCTACTTCAACCTTTTTTCTTGGAGTTTTCTCTTTCACTTCTTCTTTTGAAGTTACTTCTTCAACCTTGTCAACTACAGTTTCCACTGCGTCTTTAACTGCTTCAACAGCATCACTTGCTACTTCTTGTGCTTTGTTTACGATTTCCTCTGCAGGATTCGTGTCTTTTTCTTTGTTCTCAGACATTCTGAATATTTACTTGTATTCCACTTACGAGTTGGCATTTAAGTGAAAGGAATTAATAGTTAACCGACTACGCCAATACGCCGATTTTTTGGACTGCAAATGTAAGGCTTTTTTCAAAATATTTCAACAACTCAATAAACTTATAATCAAACGACATAATGAAAGGGTCATTCAGTTTTAAGCAAAGTGAAGTCACATTAAATTGGTGTGAGAGGCTAATTGACTCTCACACTTCAAAAAAACGACCCTACCAAATTGGAAGAGTCGTTCATATAATTCTATTATTTCTCAACTTAATTTTTCACTACCTTCAGTACCACCTTTTCTCCACTGTTCGTGATTAAATGAATGAAATAAATCCCTTCTGAGTCTCCTAACTCTACCTCAACTTGGTTAGCAGATTGGTGAGCGCTTTCATTGATTAACATTCCATGTACATTGTACACTTGAGTGGTGAAAGCACCATACCTACCACCTAAAGATAGTGTGACATTACTATTGGTTGGGTTGGGGAATACTGAGAGGTTGGAGTTGAATTGGTTTTCTGAAATGCCGACTACAGTTATTGGATAGCAAGTGGAAGTGTCTACACAGCCGTTTGAAGTAATTTCTACGGAATAGTTTCCTATTGCTGTTGCTGTAAACAATTGCCCTGTTTCATTCGGGATGATTGCATAATTATTATTGCAATCTAGCCATTGATAGGTGGCTCCGAAAGCATTTGCGGCAAGTGTTGTTGGACTAAGGGTTGCGACAGTGTTGTTTATTTTACTAACTGTTAGGTTTATGGTTAAAATACTATCACATCCATTATTTTTTAATGTGTCTGTATAAGTTCCTGAGTTAGTCCAAATGTATTTTCCACTTGGGGATGTGTAGCTAAAACAAGTATTAATAGATATTGAGTTCTTTATTTTACCGCAACTATTTGCTTTAACTAACCTTCCCATTGGAAAACTTCCAGTACTTGCACTATCAAAATTATGTTTCACTTGAATAGTATTCAAGACATAATCGTATTCATATATCACTCCTTGATTATTTGTCCCACCAAACTTTGTGGTTCCAATTAATTTACCATTCTTAAAACCTGACATTCCATCTTCAGGATTTGCACCGTTAATGCTATCAAAATCTAACTTTTTTGTATATAAATTAAGGGTGGGATTGTATTCAAATATTACGCCCTTATCATTTGCCCCTCCTAATTTAGTTACTCCATAAAACTTGTTATTTCCTGCTAAAAATAATTCCCCAACAGGAGTATGGCCATCTAACCCTGTAAATGTGTGAATAGTTGAAAAAGTATTAGTTAAAACATTAAATTTAAATAGATATCCCTTCACTAAATATTGAGCCTCTTGTGCACTAACCCCGTAAAGTGTACCTCCTTGGTCCTCCGTTAAAAAATATGATGATCTAGCATCTTGCAGATTATATAGCAAAGTATGAGAGTTTGTATTAATATCAAATTCAAAAATAGTGGTACCTACACCTGGATTATTTCCTATACCATAAAGCTTTCCATTTGAATGATGCAAAAGTGAGTACTTTCTAAAAGGAGCAGGCTGTCCTATAGTGCTGAATGTATGAAGAGTTATCATTGTATCTAATGTAAAATCATACTTGAACAATGAGACAAAATAGGGAGTTCCACCTTTTAATGATAATCCATATAAGTAACCATCATTGATATTGATTAAGTCACCAACCGGTAGAACCCCCCTAGGTAAATAATCATAAAATCGATCAACTTTTACTGTTACCTTTAGAGTCCTAGGATTAAATTCAAAAAGTGTACCTCCATCATATAAACTTCCAAAATTTCCTCCTGTAAATGTTAATCCATAAAGCATTCCATTATCTGCATAAGTTAATTTACCAGTTGGGTAAACAATCTCATCTACAAGGCCAAAATCATGAACTTTTTTAAACAAATCTAAATTGATATTATACTCAAATAGCACCCCGCTAGAAAATTGACCACCTAAACTTGTAACACCAATTAGTTTATTATTTGATATTTTCAATAATGAGCCTAATGGAGAAGCACCAGATTGTTGATTATTAAAAAGAAACTTCTGTGTTAAAATATTAGTATTAAAGTTATATTTAAAAATATCTCCATGATTGTTTACTCCACCAATGTGTGTCATACCATAAAGGTCTCCATTTGTAGTTTCTTCTAGGCTACCTCTTGGCTCAACACCTGACCCAGCACCATTGTATATATCTTTTTTCTTGATCAGAATATTTGATGAAATATCATATTCATATAGAGTTCCTTTATTATTAACTCCACCAAATCGGGTTAATCCATATAATTTACCATTTGAAGCTAATATTGGACTCTCATATGGTAAAGCACCATTTGTAATTCCACTAAAATCTACTTTTGAAACTAATGTATTTGTAGCTAATGTATACTCAAATAAATTTCCAAGTGATAAAGCTCCACCATCACGAGTAACTCCAATTAATTTTCCAGTTGAAACTTCTATTAAGCTTCCAAATGCTTTAGCTCCATTTGTTCCAATAAAATCTACCTTATTAGAATATGTATCTGTAATGATATCGTATTCAAACAATACTCCTAAATTAGAAGCACCTCCAGCACTAGTCATACCATACAATTTCCCATTCGAAGCCTCTAATAAAGAGCCATTGGGCTTTGATCCATTTGCAATACTAAAATCTACTTTTTTTATAAAAGAATTTGTATTGAGATCAAACTCATAAATAACCCCTTCATTATATACTCCTCCTAATGAAGTCATACCATAAAGCTTACCATTAGAAGCCTGAATTAAACTACCTAATGGGTTTCCGCCAAAAATAATTCCATCAAAATCATAAATAGTTATACAGGCTCCTTTATGATAATCATATTCATAAATTACTCCATAATCAAACTGTCCACCTTCTTTTGTTAAACCATAATATTTTCCATTATTGGCTTTACATAACTTTGAATTACTAGGAACCTTACCTCTATGATCACCAATTGAATATACCGTTTTAATATTCAATCCATTTGTGTCTGTAGTAAAAATAGACCCCATATTACTATTTCCACCTTGAGAAGTAGTTCCATAATATTTGAGTTGCTGCCCAAAAGCCAACGTCGCCAATTGAAAAAAGGCAATTAAAAGTAGTATTCTAGTTCTCATAGTTAGTCGTTTTTCTATTCAATAGTCAATCAAACAAATATACAGATGATTTAAGATTCCTTAACAAAATGGACAAAAAAAAACGACCCTCCCAAAATGAAAGAGTCGTTTGTGTAAATTTTATGTGGTTCTCTTTTTAATAGGCTATCAAGGCCAACAAATCCGCTTCAAACTTATTGGATGCCAAGAAGTTTTTCTCCAAAATAGGATTAAACGGAATCGCTGAATCTAAACTTGCGCATCGTTTTACTGGAGCGTCCAATTGAGTGAAGCAATTCTCCATAATCAATGCAGAAATGTCGGAAGCAATTCCTCCGCTGATGACATCTTCTTGCAATACAATGGCCCTACCTGTTTTATTCACTGAAGCGTAAATGGTTTCTGTATCCAACGGACTCAAGGTTCTTAAATCGATTAAGTCGGCTGAAATCTCAGGGTGCTTTTCTAGAACTGCCAATGCCCAATGCACGCCCATTCCGTAAGTAATGATAGATACTTGAGTTCCTTCTTTTACTGCTCTTGCTTTTCCGAAAGGGATCGTATAATATCCCTCTGGCACCTTTCCACTCAAACTTCTGTACAACGCTTTGTGCTCAAAGAACAACACCGGGTTCGGATCTTCAAAAGCGGTCAACAACAATCCTTTTGCATCTTCAGGGAAAGCTGGATAAACTACTTTTAAGCCCGGAGTGTGTGTAAACCATGCTTCATTACTTTGCGAATGATAAGGTCCTGCTGCTACTCCTGCTCCCGTTGGCATTCGCACCACTACATCTGCATTTTGTCCCCAACGGTAATGAATTTTCGCCAAATTGTTTACTATTTGGTTGAATCCTTCTGTTACAAAATCGGCAAACTGCATTTCCATCATGGATTTTTTCCCTTTGATGGACAAGCCTAAAGCGGTTCCGATAATGGCTGACTCACACAAAGGTGTATTCCGAACTCTCTCTTTTCCAAATTGAGCTACAAAACCATCTGTAATCTTAAACACACCGCCATATTCTGCGATGTCCTGCCCCATCAACACCAAGTCTTCGTGTTTTACCATGGCTTCTTTCAATCCGTCTGAAATGGCATCAATCAACCGTTTGTCGGCTAGCTCACCAGTTGGTTCAGTAACTTGGAAATCAAATGGCGCATACATATCGGCCAATTCTGTTGCAGTATCAGCCACAACATCGGCCTCGGCATAAGCGATAGCCAAACCGTCTTCTATTTCTTTTTTAATTTCTAGTCGCAGCAATGCTTCTTGATCTGCATCCCAGAAACCCATGTATTCTAAATATTCTCTATATCGGTCTACTGGATTTTTGGTTTCCCATTCTTCAAACAATTCATTCGGAACATATTTCGTACCTGATGCTTCTTCATGACCTCTCATTCTAAAGGTCATGCATTCCACTAATATTGGACGAGGATTTTCTCGCATCGATTCCGCCAAGGCTTTAATCGTTGAGTACACTTCCAAAATATTGTTTCCTTCCACTTTTACAGCTTCCATACCATAGCCTATTCCTTTGTCGATGAATTGCTGACACTTGAACTGCTCGGAAGATGGCGTAGACAATCCATACCCATTGTTTTCTACGATAAACAACACTGGTAAATTCCAAACTGCAGCCACGTTCAATGATTCGTGAAAATCTCCTTGACTTGCTCCACCGTCTCCGGTAAATACCGCAGTCACTTCTTTCTTTCGATCCAACAAACTTGCTAAGCCAATTCCATCAGCTACCCCCAATTGAGGTCCAAGATGAGAAATCATTCCTACGATGTTGTAATCATTCGTCCCAAAGTGAAACGAACGGTCTCTTCCTTTGGTAAATCCACTCATTTTACCTTGAAACTGCGCAAATAATCTGCTCATTGGAATTCCACGAGATGTAAACACGCCTAAATTTCGGTGCATTGGCAAGATGTATTCCTCAGGTTTCAAGGCCATTGCTGTTCCTACCGAGATTGCTTCTTGACCTATTCCTGAAAACCATTTAGATATTTTTCCCTGACGCAACAACACCAACATTTTCTCCTCTATCATTCGAGGTTTTAGCAAGTTTTTATATAAGTCTTTTAGCGTAGTGTGCGGAATATCTTTGTGATCGAAAAGTAAGCTCATCGTATTGAGTTTGGTATATTTTAAGCGACCAAAGTTATGTGAATTTAGCTAACTTTGGAGAAATCCATTAGCTCTTTTCAACAAAATGACTTTAGAAACTATCGGAATAATTGCTTTACTGGCTGCTGCTGTATTTTATTTGATTTATGCCATGCGCAAACAAATAAAATCCCACGACTGTGACAAATGTGGGTTAATGGAAATGAAGAAAGAAAGCGATCGAAAGAAAAACAACGTTTAACCCATTTTATGCCTTTAAAAAAGAAGAATAATCGAATAGAAAAACGACTGCGAATTATTTTGAGCGCAGCTATTCTTTTATTGATTATCTTATCCACTGTTTCTTATAGAAGTCTAAGTTCCTTTAAAGTTAAACGAGCTTGGGTTGTTCATACCTCTGATGTAATTTATAACATTCAGCGATTACTAGTGGAATTAAAAGACGCTGAAAATAACCATCGGGCTTACCTCGTCTCAGAAGACGAGAATTTTAGACGACCCTACATCAATTCCAAAATTGGTGTCATGGAGTATTACAATGAATCACAAGAATTAACCACAGACAATCCCAAACAGCAGAAACGATTCAAGCAATTGTTGGTTTTAATTGATAAGTGGTATTTTATTGCTGAAGAAATCCACATCGCCAAAGAAGATAGCTTGCTTAATAAGGCGATGATTAAAACTTCTTTAAAAAGAGAAATTGATGTCATGGATAACATCCAATCCATCATTAGTTTGATCCAAGAAACCGAAGAAAACCTGCTAGATAAGCGAAATAATGATGTGGAGGTTGCATTGGAAGAAAACTACCTAATCATTTCTATCTTTGCCGCGCTGACATTGATTATCATTATTTTAGCTTACCTCCATTTTATTCGGGACATTCAGATAAGAAGTGCATTAGAGTTGAAACTCCAAGAGTCTATTCATCGATTAAGCCAAACCAATCAAGAGCTGGAGCAATTTGCTTATGTGGCTTCTCATGACTTGCAAGAACCATTGCGAAAAGTAATTTCTTTCTCGGATATTATTCTCAGAAAACATTCCGATCAGTTGGATGAAAAAGGAAGAACTTATTTCGATCGGATGATAAATTCTACTTCTCGGATGCAGACATTGATTCAAGATTTATTGAATTTCTCTCGTTCAACTAGAAATATTGGTGATCGAAAATCGATAAAAGTCAATCAATTGATCAACGAAGTATTGGAAGATTTAAGTGAAGTTATTTACGAATCCAACGGAAAAGTAAAATTGAAATTGACCGATGAAACGCTAGTAAATGGAACCCCGGTACAAATGCGACAGTTAATACAAAACATTCTTTCCAATGGAATCAAATACCGAAAAAAAGATGTTGAACCCATTTTACGAATTAAGACAAAAATTATTCCATCAACTAGAATTGAAAACAGAATTCCACATATTGTCAGTGATGAATTCATAGAAATCACTATTAATGACAATGGAATTGGTTTTGATGAACAATACTTGGATCGTATTTTCACTATTTTCCAACGCTTACATGGTCGTTCAGAATACACCGGAACTGGCATTGGTTTGGCAATAGCCAAAAGAGTAGTAGAAAACCACAATGGATACATCACTGCTAAAAGTGAATTGGGAAAAGGCAGTACTTTCTTCATATATTTACCGGTCGAAAAAAAAGCCTAATCTTTGAATAGCAACTATTATCACCATTCAGTCCTCTTAATCAAACGAATCGGGATAGCTATTCTGCTGTATTCGCTAATGAGAGTTGCTTTTATTATTTTCAATAAAAGCTATTTTGCAGAGATCGACCCCATGGTTTTTATTGGTGGAATCCGATTTGATATATCGGCCATTGCTTACATTTTTTTTCCGTTTTCTATTGCTTCAGTTTTACCCCTCAAACAGCGCAATAAAAAAGGTTACCAACAAACACTAAAAGGATTGTTCTTGTTTTCCACAGCATTGAGTGTTTTGGTCTCTGTGATTGATATCGCCTATTTTCGATTTACTTTAAAGCGCACCACCGCCGACATTTTTGATTTTGTGGCTACCGGCGATGACACCCTTCGATTGATTCCTCAATTTATTTTAGATTACTGGTACCTTGGGGTGGTATTTGCCGTTTTAATGTGGTTCATCAATTGGTGCTACAATCAAACCAGGTCCAGCTTTATCCCTGAATCTAAACCCTGGAAACAATGGGTGATCATGGTGCTTTGGCTAGGAATTTTCATTACAGCGAGCAGAGGTGGCCTGCAAATGCGACCGATTACTTCGCTTCAAGCAAGCCAATATGCCAGTATTCAAAATGTTCCTTTGGTATTAAATACTCCATTCACCATTTCACGAACGCTCTTTAAAGAACAAATAATAGAAGTTGATTACTTCACCGAAAGCAAATTGAATCAACGATTTAATCCCATTTATAAATACACTGCAGAAAGCAATCAGCATCCCAATATTGTCTTGATTATTTTAGAGAGTTTTTCCAAGGAATACATCGGCAGTTATAATGGTGGAAAAGGGTATACTCCCTTCTTAGATTCTTTAATGGAAGAAAGTGTAGTATTTGAAAATGCCTTCGCCAATGGTAAAAAATCCATTGAAGCATTGCCTTCAATATTGGCTGGATTACCCAGTTTGATGGACAATCCATACATCACTTCAGGTTACAACAACAATTCTATACAAGGCATTGGAACCTTGTTATCACCGCTCAACTATTCAAGTAGTTTCTATCATGGAGGAACGAACGGAACCATGAGTTTTGATGCCTTTGCTCAAATGTCGGGCATTGAGAAGTATTACGGCAGAACGGAATACAACAATGAAGCAGACTACGATGGCAACTGGGGCATTTTTGACGAACCCTATTTTCAATATTTTGCCAAGGAATTGGGTAAAAAACAAGCGCCTTTCTTTTCTACTATTTTTAGTTTGTCGTCTCATCACCCCTACACGATTCCAGCGAAACACAAAGACCAATTTCCAAAAGGGATTTTAGATGTGCACGAAAGTGTGGGCTATTCTGATTATTCCTTAATGCGATTTTTTGAAACTGCAAGGAAACAGCCATGGTTTGAGAATACCGTATTTATAATCACTGCTGACCATACGGCACAATCTGCTCGCCCAAAATACTTGAATCGACTTGGAATTTTTACCGTTCCTTTATTGATTTACAATTGGAAAAATGGCCCCGCTGTTGGTCGTTACAGCCAAGTGACTCAGCATGCCGATATCTCGCCCATTTGCCTTGAAATCGCCAATTTTAATGGAGAAGCACTCAATTTCGGTCAATATCCATTAGACAGTTCCAAAAGCTCTTTTGCTGTGAACTACCTCACAGGAGTTTATCAGTTGATTGAGGGGGATTATACCTTGCAATTTGACGGTGAGAATACAGTGGGATTATACCATTATCCAACAGATACCACACTGACTAATAATTTAGCCGCGGTAGAAATGGCTAGGCGATTAAGTATGGAAAATAAACTAAAAGCAATTATTCAACAGTATAATCACAGAATGATTTCAAATGAACTTTCCTTAAAGAAATAGTCTTTAAATTTGAGGTTCTAAATTTTCCAACTTTGTCCACTCCTTCTGAAAAATACAATATCCTTTTCATTATCAATCCGCACTCAGGGGTTCAGTCCAAAGATAAGGTCGTTCAGTTGCTGGAAAAACACCTAGACCACGAAAAGTTTAACTACCAAGTCATTTATACAGAACACCCCAAGCATGCCATTACCTTGAGTAAAGATGGGGTGCTGAATAAATTGGATGCGGTAATTGCAGTAGGTGGCGATGGCTCTGTCAACGAAGTGGGACAAGCGCTGATACACACAAACACTGCATTAGGTATTTTGCCATTAGGCTCAGGAAATGGAATGGCTCGATCTTTAAAGATCCCAATGGATATTGCAGATGCCATTAAACGCATCAACCAATTCAATAAAAAGCGAATAGACACCGCCACCATTAATGGAGAACCCTTTTTGGGAACAGCCGGATTGGGTTTTGACGCCCATGTCGGTTGGAAATTTGCTGAATTTGGGCAACGTGGTTTCTTGTCGTACATGCAAGTAACGGCGAACGAGTTTTTCAATTTCATACCAGATCAATATACGCTAGAGGTGGATGGCAAAAGCATAGAATCGCATGCGTTTTTAGTGAGTTTTGCCAACTCTTCCCAATATGGCAACAATGCATGGATTGCGCCTTCAGCAGAGATCGACAATGGATTGATTTCAGTGTGTGTACTCGAACAGTTTCCTGCGCTGATGGTGCCTGATATGATTTTTAAGTTGTTTAGTAAGCAATTGGAAAAATCGAAGTACTATAAAACCTACAAAGGCAAAGAAATCAAAATAAAGCACCACAGAGACATTGCGCACATCGATGGCGAACCCATTAAAGTGACCGAAGATTTGGTGATTAAAGTGATTCCTTCTTCTTTGGATGTGATCTGTTAGGGTAACACTCTATTTTTAAGTACTCCCCTCCTTTATTGTTTTTTTTGGTTTATCTTCGGGTTTGAGAAAAGTACTTGACGAATTGATGATGAATATTTATCCATTTTTTCGTGACCGCCGTAGCGAAAACGACTAATACCTGTCCGCCGCGGAGGAAACGTTTTTGTAATTTAATTATCAGTCAAATAAATTATAAACAGTAAAAATAAAGTACATCCCGACATAAGGTGAATAAATGGTCCTTTCGCTTTATTCGGATATTAGCGGGCATTCAAATATTTGCAAATATTAGTTTTTAATGAGAGCAAGAATTTTAGTTATTGTGATTTCTATTTGTGTTCTTATTCCTTATATCGCAACGATATTTTTTATAAGAACTACCTCTACTTTTATATTACTCCCAATTGAATTTATAGCTTTTTTAATTTTATTATTTTCAAGTATTTATTACCTAACTATAGAAAAAAAGCTAATTAAGCGATTGATACTGTTTACCGCGGTAGGATTATCATTATTCTATTATTTATATTTCTACACAAGCATACTTTATGCAGCTGATTATATATTCTTTAAACAAAGAGAAATAAAGTTGAATGAGTTTGTTCTAGAAATAGAAAAATCTGAATCAATAACACAGATGTCAGACGGCCAAAGAACATGGAATACATTGAATCTTTATCCAATAAAACATAATTCAGAAACGATTGATACATTTCAATTAAAGTCTTCTACAATACCATTGAAGGAAATCTTCAAAAATGAAAATATTGAGAATGTTGATTATGAGAACCTTAGAAATAGACTTATTGAAACAGAGCTAATTAGTTTCGCAATCCTAGAAAATGGAATTATTTCTTTCACAATAGACGGTTTTTTAGACAATTGTCAAGGGTTTGCATACTCAAAGTTAGAATCCCAACCTAAATTCAATGATTGCGGAAGAATAGTTAATTGGAAAAAACTAAGTGACAATTGGTATGTATGGTACACTACCTAAATTATCTTTTATACTTTTAAGCAACTATATGACGACTTTAAATACTGACATTTCAGTTCTGTAAAGTTGTAACTTCGGCTCTTTTCGTATCGGTTGGACTGATTAACATACCCAACTTACAGACTGAAAACCAGGCTGATAAAAATAAAAACGACCCGCAAATATTCTGTATAGCTCATTGTTAGTAAGGTAGTTTGGTTAGCTTCTTCCCTATTTTCAACCCCACAAAATCCCCTCGACGGATTTTGTAAAAAAAGAAAAGTACAAAACATCTATTAAAGTTTATCAAAATATAGTGTAACTCATGTATCTTTAACTTTGTAACGCATGTATCTTAACGAACATTAAAAAAATGACCGACCACCAACCATATGAAGAGAAACTAAATCGACCACCTGACTTTGCTGTCGACTATTGTTTTCTGCCAGAAAAAGAAGGTGAAAGAAGTTCAGGACTACCAGTACAAGGCTTCCGTTCCGACTTTTGGTACAAACATGAAAATCATATACCAAATCAGAGTTTTATGATTTGGTCAGAGTTTCTCGATGACCAAGGGAGGGTAATTATAACCAAAGAACACAATGTTTCACCTTCAGGAAAAGCTCAAATGTGGATAATTAATGAAGAAATGATAAAGTACCACCAAGAACGAATTCATGAAGGAATTGTTGGGATCTTTATGATAGGTGGAACACGAGTAGCAAAATGTCAAGTGGCAGAAATCGTTGGACTCAAAACACGTCAGACAAAGTGAAATAAAAAACAGTGCACAATCGAACAAATTTCTCAGACTAAAATAGTCGCAGTTTAAAAGAACATCCCTTCAAAGATCTATTTTAGTTTAGAGAATCTATTAAAAAATTTCATCTGTTGAATACAACAAATAAAAGTGTAACTCATGTATCTTTATCTTCTGCCTGCCGCAAGCAAGGTTGTACCTTGGTATCTTAACGAACATTTCACTCATTAAAATTCAAAAGTTAAAATGGAAATTTATCTGTCTAAATATTATTTTATAGTTTCTGAAGAAGATGACAAGTAATTTACAAAATAAACTAAAAGGTCTAATTCATTATCCCAAAAAGGATAGTCTCTTTTCTCACTTTAAAACAACATTTTTTGTTAGATATAGATATTCAGGCACATACTCAGATGATGAAATTAAAATATGGAAACTAAGCCTTTGGTTTGGATCTTTTTATCCTGTAATTCATGGTAGACTCATTGAAATTGATGGGCAGTTGAAACTTACTTTAAGGACCAAGTTAAATTCTTTTGGAACTCTACTTTGTACCCTGACTATGTTAGCTTGGTCTTATGCTACTATTTCAGGATTACTCATACAAGAGAATAATGAATGGACATTTTTATGGAAACGACTAATTATCTGTATTGTAATAATAGGTATCCCTGTATTATGCTTCAAATTGGCCTACAGATATGAAAAAAAACAAGCTCTTTCTGAATTACAAGAATTATTAAAAAAGTAGCTAAACCCCGCCCCCGCGGACTTATAGTCCTTGAAGGAAAAACTTAGTAGCCAAAAATGCAAATTAATCTCAAAATTGACGCTATAGAATTATTCTTTGTTCATCTTCAAATCAATATCAAAAATTATATATTTACAAAAGGGCTAAGTTCGTTTTGAGACGAACTGGCGTTGGCGGTAATATTCACTAAATCAATAAATATGTTTAAGCAATTATCTTTTATATTATTAACTCTTAGTACTTCTATTTTGTTTGCGCAAAAAGCAGACGTTAATGAATTTGATCCTGCATATATCAATTGGTACAACAAAGACTTATCAAACGACAAGTTACTGGGGGCAAGTATTGACAAAACATATGATGAAATTCTAATTAACTTGACTCCTAAAAAAACAGTAGTCGTTGCTGTAATTGATGGTGGTGTGGATATAAATCACAAAGATCTTGAAAATAAAATATGGGTCAATGATGATGAAATTCCTAACAACGGAATTGATGATGATAACAACGGTTATATTGATGATATTAACGGCTGGAATTTCATCGGTAATAAAGAAGGAGAAAATGTTTTATACGAAAACCTTGAATTCACAAGAATTGTAAAATCACAAGATACAAATCATAAAGATTACGAAAGAGCTAAAAAACTCTATAATGAAGAGTTATCCAAAAGGAAAAAACAGTTAGATAATTATCTAAATTTTAAAAACGTTTGGGATAATTCAAAAAGGATTATCAAAGAAAATACAGACATTGAAATAAAGAGCCAAATTGACTTAAGAAAAGTAAACTCAAACAAAAGTGAAGTATTAAATGCAGCAAGTTTTCTTAATAAAAAGTATGATCAAGGTGTAGACGATGAATATATTGAAGATTTAATAAATCATTCAAAATTATATTTAGACTATTATCTTAATGTCGATTTTGATGCCAGAAAACTAGTAGGTGATGATCCATTAAATATGGAAGAAAGATCATATGGAAATAATAATGTTAAGGGTTCAAGGTCTGACCATGGCACAACCGTCGCAGGTGTTATTGCAGCAACTAGAGACAACAATATAGGTATTAACGGTATAGTAAATGATGTAAAAATAATGGTACTTAAGTCAACTCCAGACGGTGATGAAAGAGACAAGGACGTAGCTTTATCGATAATTTACGCAGTTGATAATGGAGCAGACATAATAAATATGAGTTTTAGCAAAGAGCTATCTCCTCAAAAAGAGTTTGTTGACAAAGCTATAAGGTATGCTGAAGAAAATGGTGTTCTATTAATTCATGGTGCCGGCAATAAAGGTGAAAACTTAGATCAAAACGAAAGGTTTCCAAGTGATATTTACCTTGATAAAGTCGAAGCGACAAACTTTTTGAATATAGGAGCTACACAGATGAATCTCAATGCTGAGTTAATTGGCACGTTCTCGAATTACGGCATAAAACATGTCGACATATATGCACCTGGCGTAGATTTAATATCTCTTGACTCATCAAACACTTATAAAAAAACTACTGGCACTAGCATTGCAGCTCCAGTTGTTTCTGGTGTTGCTGCCTTGATATTGTCATATTATCCTGACCTAACTCCACAAGAACTTATTACTATTTTATTAGAAAGTTCTTACAAGGTTACGAAACCAAAAAAAATATTGACTCCAAACCTTGCTAGTTCGGAAAGACAAAAAGCAAAATTTTCTACACTTTCTAAAAGTGGTGGAATAATTAATGCGTATAATGCATTCTTAAACATTCAAAATAATATGAATAACAAGGAATAAATAACAACTACCAACATACGATACATTTCATTGATAATGATTTAAGTCATTAATATTTAAATTATTAGCAATAAACTGAAAAATGAAAACAGATAACAAATTAATAGGCACTAGTTTACTGACAGCAATTACTGCTTCTTTGTGCTGTATTACACCAGTTTTAGCAATTATCGCAGGTACAAGCGGAATTGCTTCAACATTCACTTGGATTGAGCCATTTAGACCTTATTTAATCGGACTAACAATTTTGGTTCTTGGATTTGCTTGGTATCAAAAACTAAAACCTCAAAAAGAAATTGACTGCGAATGTGAGACAGATGAAAAACCAAAATTTATTCAATCAAAAAAGTTTTTAGGAATTGTAACAGCATTTGTAATTGTGATGTTGACTTTCCCATACTATTCAGGAGTTTTTTACCCAAATACAGAAAAGCAAATAATAGTAGTTGACCAATCGGACCTTAAAACAACTGAATTTAAAATCAATGGAATGACTTGTACGAGTTGTGAAGAACACGTCAATCACGAAGTAAACAAACTCAACGGAATTGTAACCTCAAAAGCATCCTACGAAAATGGAAACGCAATCATTGAATTTGACAAAACAAAAACCAATGAAACAGAAATTGAGAAGGCAATTAATTCAACAGGTTATAAAGTAACCGACAGGGAAGAATATTAATGGAAATTCAATTAAAATCAGAAATTACTTATCCAAACTACTGACATCATAAAGTAGAGGAAATGCCAACAAATGCTTGTCAATTCTTCTACCAGTGTGAGAATTGCAAAACAGTTCTGAAACCACAAGTAGGAGATTGTTGCGTTTATTGCTCTTATGGAACTGTACCTTGTCCACCAATTCAAGAAAATAAAAGTTGTTGTTAAATAGCCATTTACCAATCGATTAGATGGCTCCGACTAATCCCGATAGCTATCGTGAAGCCGGAGTTCATATTTGATAAACTTAGTAACCGGCTCTGCCATGCGCCAGGCAGGATGTAACACATTGCCTTGAAATTTTAACTATCCGATAGCTATGGGATTCCATTTTTAGCTGTTCCTGAGGTAGCCAAGTAATTTGTATCTTTAACTTCTGACTGCCGCAGAAAATACTGGAAATCATGTATCTTGACCAACATATAAAACAGATCCTATGAAAATATTACTCATTCTTCTGACTATTTCAATTCCGACATTATGTTATTCGCAATGGAATGGAATTTACTATCACGGTGACCAAGAAAACGCAATTGAAGTAATTGGCCAAAATACCGTTATAGCAGTGACAGATGGAGGCGGACGAATACACAGGACAACGGATGGTGGGCAAACGTGGTCGTTTTATCAAACAGCATTCACTTCATCTTGGTTTCTAGATGTTCAATTTCCAACAAACGCTGTTGGGTATGCCTGTGGAGGAACTGCGTTTGGCAGTCATACCAATGTAATAGTAAAGACTATTGATGCAGGCCAGACTTGGGATTCAATTACATCCAATGATTTTTTAGGATACAGTTTTAAGAAAATACATTTTATAAACACAGATACAGGATTTGTGGCCCTAGAGACAGGTGATATTTTAATGACGGTTGACGGTGGTAATAATTTTAATAACAAATCTACACAAGGAACTGTGACAGAAATTGCTTCTAAGCCCAATCAAGAACTTTTTATTTCACTCAAAAAATTCATAAGCACCAATACTTATAACTATTCAATTCATAAATCTACTGACTTGGGTAATAATTGGAGTACAGTGTACTCGGACACAATGAACGGGGTTAATGGCTTAAATCACAGAGAAATTAATACACTATTTTTCGTTAACAACACAATTGGCTACGCGACTGGAGGAAATGGACTGTTTTTAAAAACAACTGATGGCGGTTTAACGTGGACAAGCACACTTATAAACCCTAATACAAATTTGACTGGATTATATTTTACATCTCCAGACGTGGGCTATGTAAACAATGCTGGTGGAATATATCGAACTACAGATGGCGGAGTAAACTGGACCGTTCAAAATGTTAGACCACTTACAATCATTCGTCAAATCAAATTAGCAAACGACACCATAGGATATGCTTTAGGAGATAATGGAATTTATAAAACGACCAACGGAGGAATAGTATTGAGTGTAAATGAAATTAACAACTCATCAGAATTCACAATTTATCCAAACCCAACAAACGATAAGGTTTTTTTTATTACTGCTGCTGATGAAGCTTTAGAGTCTGCTGCTATTTTTAATCAACAAGGACAAAAAATAATGGACTTTGGAACGAAAAACGAACTTGACGTTTCATTCCTTTCAAGAGGAGTTTATTTAATTGTAATTCAAACAGATAAAAAAAATACAATTAGACGATTGGTGAAGAAATAATTCGATTTGCTAGCTCGCTAACTGGCTTTATATACACTATGAGTTTGGCAGTTTAGTTTAGGAAGAGCAAAAAATAATTAATTGTTGAGAATAAGAGTTTAAACCAGTCTAAAGAACCGATTGATAACATTAATTTTGACTGTTTGAATTAAATAGATTAGCAAGAATGAGCAACCAACTTGAGAAACCAACGCCAGAAGCAAAAGCCCTATCCCTTTTTTTAATGGCTTTTAAGTCTACTAGTCCTGTTTATAAAGAAAAATCTAAACGTATCAATAGATTGTGGAGTTTGGTGTTAAGAGATGAGTTGAGCAGTAAGGACTATTTAGAAGAAGTGCAAGACACCTTAGCTTCCTATGGCGGTTATTTAGCTGTAGTAGAGAAAACAGTTCGGTTTTATCTTGAGAAAACTGGTGTATGGACCTTACAAGGAGATGACCAATACTGCAAAGACGCTGAGAAAATTGCTGAAAAAGTATTGAGTGAAAAGTAATTAAATCTCAACGTTATTTTCGATTTAAAAACCTGCGAATTTTGTCAACTAAAGTGGATACAGTAAATTTAACATACACTTTAAATCTCGCAAGCAGGCCATAGAATAAAGTATTAATGCAAGAAACCTCAGAAACCGAAAAAGAAAAACATCCTGTTATTCTCAATGCTCATCACCTTAATCGAGTCATATTGTTGGCCGTCTTTTTTCTTTTACAAACGACCTTCATTATTCTAATTTTAAAAGAGTATTTCGAACTCAACTCCTATGAAACTCTTTTGTCCATTGCCTCTACTTCGCTGTTTTTGGCCTACGGATATCGGTACTTGGATTTACATCACGAAGCTCATTTATACGAAGAATTGTCAGTAGTCGTTTGGGTTATTGTTGGAGCCGTTGTTTGCTACTTATTAAATATTCACACTAATCTTGGTGGCGTTTTAGCTGCAGGATTAACAGGTACAATCGCATCATTTATTCCCGCTATTCGTAAAAAAAGTGAGTATTTAAAACAAGTACCAGCACCAACCTATTGTGGCGCATTCATTGGCATGTCGAGTATAACTATCGCATCATCAATTTATTTTGTGATTACAGCAGGCTTAATTTCAGGTATTATTTTCATGCTTTCTAAAAGTTTGTTCGTTGGTATTGGCGGTAAACTCGGGACCGTAGCATTTGCAGGAGTTGTAATTGCGTCATTTATCTTTATCCTTTTCAGATGAATAGCTTGATCATTATTTTATCAGGAATTATTGGGGCAACCCTCACCTTTTACGTTAGTGAAAAACTAAACCAAGGTCAAATAAGAGCTTCTGCCCTACTTTCATTATTGGTGGGATTATTTTTTTACTTTTTTCCTGACCTAATGAATGTTTATTTAACTGAAAATATTCCAGTTGCATTCTTTGGCGCTTCCTTTATTGGGATGGTTTCATCGAATGTAATAAAGCATTATACACCCTTGGCGATTTCAGGAGCACTTTTTAGCCTCATTTACCTCAATCAACCCAGAGACTTTGAGGGTTTTGGAGGAGCATTAGGAACATCAGCTTTTATCGCATTATTGGCCGTTATTGCTCTCTTCTTTTTTACCTCTAAGCGATTCAGAAAGTTTTAAATTAAAGTGTTATTGAATGAAATTATTAACAACCGCAAGGTAATGGTTCTAGAGCAAGGCGATTAACTTGCAGGTTGGTGCCATCGTTTTTATCTAAAGTGCCAACGCTTCAACGCAAAATCGAAGTAATCATTTTATTTATTCCGCAGAATTAATTGCAGAACGATTCTTCGAATATCACTTTTGCTTCAATTAACATTAATTTCAATCTTTTTACGAATATTTAAAAACGAGTTTAGAATCAAAACCAGACTTTACTGTCTGCCATAGCATTGAAGACCATCTCCAACAGAAAGACATGGTGAAAGAGTATACACTAGCATTAATAAAGTAATGGATTGAACAGCTATTTTATGCTTGAACAGAGCTATTATTGACAGCGTTCAATATTCGTAAACATCAACTTGAAAGAAAATTTGTTCAATTATGCTATAAAAAAACCAACCAGATAGAACTAGAACGCACTTTTGATTATCTATTTATCGTTAGATTTGACACCTAAGATTAATTAACAATTTTATGAAGTCTATTCTATTTATCATCAGTCTTACGTTTACTCAACTTATATTTAGCAATAATTGGGATGTTATTGAGATGCACAAAAAATACAATTACTCCATTAACAATGATTTCATCACCACTACAATTTGGGTAGACTCTACCTACCTCAATCAAGGTGACTCTGTTTTTGTGCTAAATGAAGTAAGTAACCTATGCTCAACTTGCCCGAACAAGTATTTTTCAAGTAAAGTTTATTTGAAAAACCAACCAAGCTTTTTACAACGATATATTCGTAAAACAAATTCTGGAATCATTAATTTCACTGATACTGGAAACTATTCTATAAATACAAATCTAGCACTTGGAGATTCTAGCCTTTTCAATTCTTTAAACAACACTTACCTCACTTACAGATCGAAAAACTACCTAGAAGTTTTTGAAAATACATTTGATTCTGTTAAATTATACACTACCAGTTTTAATGATACCATTATAATTTCAAAATCTTTTGGCATAACTAAATTTCCTAATTTTAAAGGAAGTCACTACGCTCTAGTTGGTGTTGAAGGAATCACAGTTACAGGAAAAAGCAATCTATACTTCGATGATTTTTTCAACTTTCAAGTGGGAGATATTTTCCAGTATGTAGAAAATAGTGGATATCGATTTAAAGGGCCTGAAGTAAGACAAAAGCATAAAGTGATAAGTATTCAACGAAGTTCCGACTCCATTATAGTTAACACTGAAATGAAAGAACGCACATTGGACTATAGATTTAATATTCCGAGTGACACTTTCTATTCTAGTTCACTTTCAAGTATCGTTTATCTTAAATCTGAATATGGTTTTTTGAATGACTTCAATTATCTAAATGTTGAAGATTCTGTTCCAACCCTTTATGGTTATGACTCAACTTTAAAAAGTAACACTAAAACATGGAATAGAGAAGGCATTGTAGCTAAAAATGATACGTTGTATATGACAGGAAATCCAAGTGTATTGAATGATAAGAAACAATATATTTTTGGTGAAGATATAGGACTCATCAGGTATTACAGAAGTTGGAATTTTAGTGGTCAATACGCAAATTACTATGATAAAAAGCTAGAAGGCTATATTATTGGATCTGATACTGCTGGCCTTGTCTATGACGACAACTATTTTCAACCAACAACTGGCATTAGCACAAACACCAATAATGTATTAGACATTGAAATAAAATTAGTTAATAATGATATTGTACTGACTAACAATGATATATTCCAAAATCTTGAAGCATCAATATTCAATGCTGAAGGCAAAAAAATAATTTTCAAAAAATTGTCATCAACTAGTTCCAACACAATAAATATCTCGGATTTATCTATTGGGATATACATCGTAAAAGTGATGGATAATAGTGGAAAAGTAGTTGTACAAAAAGTAATCAAACAGAATTAATTCATTAATTTCTAATTATTAATAATTTATTTACCACTCAGCTTGAATATAACTTGCTACAGTAAACCAATTGCGGCAAGTTTTATTTAAAGGCTTATTTAATCACAACTCTGCTTTCAATTTATTTAGAGAAACAAATAAAGGTCATCAACAACACTTCATTTTTATAGGTAATTTCGCCACAAATATTGAAGTATGACTGATATCCCAAATGAGCAAGAGACAGATAAAATCAGTCAGAAAGAAATAGACCTTTGCCTTTCTATATTGGAGAAGCTAAATGCAGATACTAATCAAATTTTCGACATTCCAAAAGACAAACGAACTGCATTGTTAATGGCTGCAGGGCTTTTTTCTAGGCCAAATAAAGACGAACTGGAACGAAGAAAACGAGAAGCTCGAAAAGTTAACAAACGGAAAGTAAAAGAAAAAGATAAGGCAGCTAGAAATTCCACAGGAATACGTTCCGCAAGAGATGCTAGTATTTTTGTAGCTCCAAAAATGATTTCCCTAACTGGAAAAGAGAACGAGGCTGAAATCCAATTGGAATCTCCTCGACAATGCTATGTCTGTAAATCGGTTTTCCACACCTTACACCACTTCTACGACACCATGTGCAAAGAGTGTGGCGACTTCAACTACGCCAAGCGTTTTCAAACAGCCGACCTAACCGATCAAGTAGCATTGGTGACAGGTTCTAGACTAAAAATTGGATATCACATTTCGTTATTAATGTTGCGTGCCGGAGCTACCGTAATCGCCACGACCCGCTTTCCTGTAGATTCTGCGTTGCGATTTGCTAAAGAACCCGATTTTAATCAGTGGGGCGATCGATTACACATTCATGGTTTGGATTTGAGGCACATTCCGAGTGTGGAAATCTTCTGCAATTTTATCGAACAGAAGTATGAAAAGTTAGATATACTCATCAACAACGCTGCTCAAACAGTAAGACGACCCGCCGGTTTTTATCAGCACCTGATGGCAAATGAAGAATTGCCAATCAACGAATTGCCACAATCGGCACAAATGGTATTGGCAGACCACGATACCTGCCTAAAAGAATTACACAATCTAAATACTACTTTTTCTGAAAAAGAAGAGAAAAACCTACCAATTAGCTGGCACGGAAAGCAAATGGGAATTGGACTGCACGCTTCTGCAAAGCTTTCACAAATTCCATATAGCATAGATGATGCTCTGCCAAGCAGCGAAGTTTTTCCAGTAGGTGAATTAGATGCCGATTTACAACAAGTGGATTTAAGAAAAACAAACAGTTGGCGGTTGAAATTGGGAGAAATTCATACCAATGAAATGCTAGAAGTTCAATTGGTTAATTCGGTTGCTCCTTTTGTGTTGGTGAACCGATTGGTGAACATTATGAAAAAGGAAGACACTGGTATCAAACACATCATCAATTTTTCTGCGATGGAAGGCAAATTCCACCGTTGGCATAAAGAAGACCGACACCCGCACACCAATATGGCTAAGGCCGCCTTAAATATGATGACCCATACCTCTGCATCAGACTTTGCTAAATATGGGATTTATATGAATGCGGTTGATACAGGCTGGGTAACGGATGAAGATCCTGCAGAATTGGCGAAGAAAAAAGAAGTAGATCACGATTTTCAGCCTCCACTAGACATTGTAGATGGGGCTGCAAGAGTTTTAGACCCGCTTTTCGATGGAATAAACACAGGCAAGCACTGGTGTGGTAAATTCCTGAAAGATTATAAACCAACAGATTGGTAGCCTTTTCAAACTTGAAACTTGAGGTTACTAATAGAGCAATATGGATTTAAATAGTTAGGTTGAATAAGAATATAAAATCAATTATATCTTACTTTCCCATTTCAATAGATAAGTGAATCCATTCAAAGTATTGATCGTCATTTCAGCATCCAACTGGCTAGCCAACGTTTCAATTAAAAGAAATCCAAAAGATTCATCACTATTAAAACCTTTACCTTCCGCTAGTCCTACACCATCATCGGAAATTGTCAAATAAACTGTTTTCTGTTTTTGTTTTAATTCAATTTTTATGGTTCCTTCTTTTCCCTTTGGAAAGCCATGCTTTAATGAATTGGAAATAATTTCATTGATTATTAAACCACTAGGCAACGAATCATCAAGTGAAAGTTTAATGGGTTCAATATCCATAACTAATTGAACTTTATTCTCATCAGTGCAATATGTCTGAACAAGTCTTGGCAAGAGTTCTTCGATATAACTGCTAAATAATGCTTCTTTAAAATCTTTCTTTCGATAAAGGCTTTCATGTATCAAAGACATTGAAGCAATTCTTCCTTTGCAGTCTGCGATGATTTTTTTCAATGTTTCGTCATTCACATACTGACTCTGCAAACCTAACATACTGCTGATTACCTGTAAGTTATTTTTTACACGGTGGTGAATTTCACTTAGCAAAGACTCTTTTACTTTTAATTCCTCTGAGATTCGTTCGCGTTTGTAAGAAAGAGTTTTATTCAGCTTTCTGTTCTTAATGAGGTAATAGATTGAAACGAACAATAAAATCAAAGTAATCAATGCAATTACTAAAGTGATCTCAAATTGATGTTGTTTTTTCTTTCCTTCATCAGCATATATCTTTGCCCGTTCTTCAGCAAACTGTTGTTTTAAATTGGCCTCTTCTGCCTCTAGCTGAAACTTCATTGCATCACTTTGCAGTGCATTGGGATTAAAGTTCAGGCTGTCCTTTAATTTCACATAAGCCTCTAAATACGCATAACTTTCACTCTGGTTATTTAACTTTTTATAGATTCGATACAATTGAAAGTTGAATTCTTCTAGTAGTTCATTGTAAGAGTTTTCCGATGCGATAGCATACCCCTCTTGAGCACTATTTAATGCTTTATTGAATTGATTTTTTATAAAAAATATTTTCGCATCATTTAAATAAGATTCACAAAGACCTGATTGGAAGGAAGATTTTCGGAATGCTTTTTTTGCTAATTCATTATAATAGGTAGAACTGTCATATTGTTGTAATTCAAAATAAGCAGTAACCAAGAAATTGTAAGTAACACCCAAAGCAATCGCATACTCCTCTTTTTTCAAAAATTCTATTGCAGTGAACTGCTTTCTCATTCCTGCTTTGTAATTTTTCTCCTTTATTTCAACTAGCCCTATGTTTGATAAAGATTCATAATAGCCATAATCATATTCCGCTTTCTTAAAAAGTATATTAGCGAGCTTAAAGTATTTTTTCGAATCCCTATAATTTGTGAGGTAATAAAATGTATTTCCCAATTGAAGATAAGAAATGGCCATTTTCTGCTCGTCTCCTGCCTCTTTATTTAGCTCCAACGCTTGGAAAGAGAGAAGAATAGCCTTCTCATAATTCCCCAAGTCATATTCCATTCTTGCTTGCCTTATACTGATAATCCCTAACTCAGCCTTATTGTCTAAGTATTTATAATAAGTATAAGCTTGTTCCAATTGATAATTGGTAGAATCCTGATCCCCAATATAATAATAAAGGGTGGACATCATTTTATGGAAAGTGGCTACGGAAAGCGTATCCTTTCGATTTGCTGCGGTATTAATCGCATTGGACAATATGGGGATTGCTTCTCTATATTTAAAATTCCGTTGAAAAAAATCTGCTCGATATAAAATAACTTCTCTGAAATTTGAATCCACAAGAATTTCAAAATCAACAGTATTAAATGCAGTTAAAAAGCTTTGGAATTTGTCCTGATCAACCTCAAAATAAAGATTCATTGAATCGACAAGACTCTTTGCTTCCTGCAATACAGCACTAGGAGAATTTCCTGACTTTTCCTTAGAAAATACATTAAAAAAGAGGATGGTAAAAAATAAAAAAAGGAGATACTTAAGAAAGTATTTTTTCATTTTATGGAAGTATTTAAACGAAAATAGTGATTCTTTATCCCATTTTCGACTATTCTTTAATTAAAAAAAACTTTTAGGTAAATTACCTACTGCACCAATATTACTAATTCTACCTAATACCGTTATTTGAACATGAGGAAATAAGTTGTCATTTATAACTCTTTTTATTTAAAAAATTCAATTTATTCCCTAAGCGTAGTACGACCTAACACTCTATACATAACAAACTGTTTAATAAAAGATTATTCTAAAAAATGATTTTATTCTTATGGTTCACTCCAATTTAATTGTGATTAACTTTGAGGCTTCCTTAACAAAATAACATTAAATGTTTAGACATCAAGGTAAAAGCAGAACAGTAAAGCACAATCTGCAAATTGCCACTGTCTTGTCTTTTGTTGCCGGAATAGTAAACGTATCAGGATTCCTAGCCTTCAAGCAACTAACCACTAACGTAACCGGCCATTTTGCATTATTCATTTATGATGTTTCGAACTTAAACTTCTGGATTGGCACCATTTACTTTCTTTATATATTCTCCTTTCTATTTGGTTCGTTTGTATCTAGCTTACTCATAGAAAAATTTAAAGAATCTAAAAAACTAAATGTATTTGTGATTCCTACCCTAATTGAAGCATTGATACTTATAGGAATCGCCATTTTTAGTAATTTCTACGAAGTACTCTATCCCAATATTATCATCTGCTTTCTATTATTCGCCATGGGAGTTCAAAACTCCTTCGTAACTACAATATCTAATGCGATAGTCAGAACCACTCACCTTACCGGACTTTTTACCGATTTAGGAATTGACCTCTCTCAACTCTTTTATCCAAAATCATATCCACAAAGAGAAAAATTGAAGGCCAATATCAAACTCCGAATTTCCATCATTTCCTTTTTCTTCATCGGTGGTTTAATTGGTGGTTATCTTTTTGCAAAATGGAATTGGAAATTAAACACCTTGTTTCTTGCAGCAGGGATACTTCTTATCAGTTTGTTTTATAGCGATTTCAAGTATCAATACCTGCAATCTAAGCGAAAGTATCAGAATAAGAAATAAAAGAGTAGAATATAACCTAAACGTGCTATTTACTTATAGTCAAGAGAGCCAAAACTCTTGAACTAATTTAAAAGACACTCTTAATTCTCAGCATAAAACCTTTTATGATCTTTATAAATCAGTATTAAGCTTACTTTAACAATTAAGATTACAATTTTGGTAGACTCGACTTCTTTACTATATTTATCCCCAATAACTCTTGTTCTCATTATTAATTAACTTAACTAACCATACTACCAATGGAAAATACACTTGACGCATACAAATTTGCAATCAATTACTGGAATCAATGCCGTACATCTGCTGAAACAATAACAGCCCTTTTAGCTGATGGTCATTACTTTCATATCACTAAAGAAATGTATGATTACTGGATAGATATAAATCCAGAATTTATTCATGCATATATGGGCGTAGATGTGGTTCCTTATCCTAAAGTTGGATTCATCCTAATTGATTCCACTAGTGATAGTAATCCGGATTCTGTAACTACCAGCAACATTAAATATGCTCCTTACCGTTATGGTTTTGATGAAATGCAAACCATTCCTCCATTTTCGGCCAATGGAGTACCAAACATGAATGTTGGAATTCTTGCAGGCTTGGAACGATCGTTTAGATGGAATTTAAATCGAAAGAATTGGATTGAAGAGACCATTGCCGCAGGAACAAGCGAAACATCAGGAATGTTCCAAGCTATTCGTATTCCATTTTCTGACTTATTCTCAATTTTTAACGAAGGAGACGCACAAACGGCAGTTGTTGTTTTTGGAATTAAAGCAGACAATACAGCTGAACTATTGGTTTGGAGTGAAGATTTTAATATTCAAGAAGATGTTGAAGATGTGGCTTATCCAATTCCTCCTTTTAAGAGTATTGATCATTATAATCTACTTCAAATGGCTTTAGGAATATAAGTTCATGATAATACATGATTGTATGTTTTTTCTTTCTTGGACATCTCCTTTGGCGCTAATATTAGGAATTAGTGGCGCAATTTTTAATTTCAGAAGCTTAAAGTCCTTGAGCAAAACAATTTCTCTCTTTTTACTTATTTTTTTAATTTGTGATTTGTGTTCACGATTCATTATTAAGTGGTTTGGTTTACCTAATAACTTACCAATACTATCTATTTATGTCTCAATTGAATATTTATTCTTATCCATTCTCTACACCCGTTATTTTCCTACTCGAACATCCAAGTTCATAGGTTATGCAGCAATTTTTGGAGGTCTTGTTATTTTGATTTTGTCCTTTTCCAAGCTAACAACAATTAGCACATTGCAATTTCAAATGTATGAAGGATTGTTTGCCAATTTATTTAGCTTGCTCTTTGGGTTATTCTTCATTTATAAAATATTGGTGGATGAAGTGGAATCCACTAAGCAACAACGAACACTGAACAATATCATCATCATGTATGCAGGGATTCAATTTTTTATGGCACTAACGATTAATTTCATGGTCAATATGGAAGTGGAATTGGTCTTTTTCTTTTGGTTCATTCGATTGATTGCACTAACCATTTTTTACTTAAAATTATCACAAATTATATGGCAAACTGGCAAGAAGGTAACACAATAGTAATTTGGTTAGCAGTGGGATTCTTGCTGCTAATTCTTATTATTGGTGCGCTGCTTTTTTTTACTCAAATCTACATCAAACGGAAAGTTAAAGATGCCAATGCTTTGGCAAATGCAAAATTAGAACATCAGAAAAAGCTATTAGTCAACAGTATAGAGTCTCAAGAAAAAGAGCGGTCTCGAGTGGCCATTGACATCCACGATGGATTACTTTTTGAACTGAGTCTATTGTCCATGCTCATCAGTCAGCCCAATAAAGCCGAAGAAACCAGAAAACTATTGGACAGTTGTACTACTTTGGCTCGACAGATTTCGCATGACCTTACTCCTCCAATGATTGAAAGTTGTCACTTAAATGAAATTCTAGAAGGTTACCTTGATCAAATCGACACACATAAAACATCTCTTTTTCAGACGGGCTTAACAGAATTGAACTTCGAAACTTCGTTTAAACTGAACATTGTTCGGATTTTTCAAGAAATATCAAACAATACCATTAAGCATGCTGAGGCAACAAACATTTCGTTATACATTCGAGTAAGTGAACAATTTCTTGCAATTATCTACAGAGACAATGGTAAAGGTTTTTTAATAGATGATTTTGTTGAAGGATTAGGACAACGAAACATGGCCATGCGAATCGACTTATTGAATGGCCACTACAAACTAAAAACGAATCTAGGAAAAGGTGTACAATACACGATATTAATCCCCACAACCAACCAATATGAAAAAAATTAAACTCGGCATAGTAGACGATGAAAGCTTAATTCTAAACCTACTAGAAGATTTTTTTAATGGTCAAGAGGATATTGAAGTGTTGATCACCAATAATTCTGGAACAGACTTATTGGAACAACTAGAAAAAACTGGCAAAATTCCGGACATCTTTTTGGTAGATTTTAAAATGAACGACCTCACCGGAACGGAATTGACAGAAGCATTGAAAATAAAATATCCAGAAGTTCGGGTGATCTTGATTTCTTCATTTTATAAAAAATCATTGATTGGCTATATGTTGCGAAATAACATTGATGCTTTTTTACCAAAAGGAATAGAGCCGAAAGAACTCGCACGAATCATCAGAATTGTAAATCAACGCGGGCACTTCTTCACCAATGAACAAATTGATGTAATGCGCACTCAAATCTCCAATAAAGTACCTGCACCAAAATTTGACGATGAGATTCTATCTACTCGAGAGAAAGAAATATTGATTGCCATTTGCGAGCAGTTGACTTCAAAAGAAACCGCTGAAAAGTTATTTATTACTTCCAGAACCGTGGAAGGACACCGAAATAGTTTGCTGCAAAAAACTGGTGCTAAGAATAGTGCCGGCTTAGTGATTTATGCCATTAAAAATAATCTGTATGACCCCAATGATTTGATCATGTAACTATTTAGCCTACAAAATCGGACTTAAAATTTTACCATTTTGATTGATCGGAATCAGTTCGGAAACGGATGCATGAATGATCTCCTTTAACCCTTTTGCCAATTGTTTTTTGACAAAATATTTGTGCGTCAGTAGTCCAACAGAGCGAACCGGAATGGGATGTTCAAATTCAACTAACTTTTGCTTGTCTTCATGAGCTAAATCATGTGATGCCAAATATGGAATAATCGTAATCCCTTGGCTTGCTTTTGTAAATCGTAATAAACTCCCCATAGAGCCAGACTCAAACTTAAAATTCACTTCATTTTTTTGATTTTTACTCGAAAGTTCACAAATCTGATGCACCTGAGAACGCATGCAGTGCCCCTCCTCCAACAACCACAATTTAGAGTAATCTAGATTATCCACACTTATTCTAGCGCGCCTTTTTTTGGTGGTGCAATCATATACCAAAAACGGTTCCGTATACAATTCTTGTTCTTCAAGCTCATTGTCCTCTAGCGGTATAGCCAAAATACCAATATCCAACGTCCTCACTTTTAACGCCTGCTGAATTTGTATCGTAGTCATCTCTTTTACAGCAATGCTTACTTTTGGGAACTGATTCGCAAATTGAGTCAAAAACAAAGGCAATAAATAAGGCGCAATGGTAGGAATCACTCCAATTTTCAATTCGCCAACCATTTCTCCTTTTAATTCTTGAACAACATTATTGAGTGATTCTATTTCATTGAGTACAATTCTCAACCGATCAATAATGACCTCCCCTTCGGTCGTAATTGAGACAGGTTTGGTTCTTCGATTGAAAATTTTAACTCCGATTTCTTCCTCAAACCGACCAATCATAGTACTTAACGTAGACTGAGTGACAAAACATCGTTCCGCAGCTGCCTCGAAATTCTTCAAGTCGACCACTGCCAATACATATTGAAATTGTTGAATATTCATGGAAGCAAAAATAACAAATATCTACCATATCAATATTAGTGTTGATAATATAGTTTTTATAAACAATATTAATGGTGCATCTTTGTATCTTTATCTAACACACGAAAAATGAAAAAAATAGTAATAATGGGGATGTGTGCATTAATGTTTGCATCCTGTAATAACACAGAAAACAAAGAAGATATGGAAGCTAAAGGTGAATGTCCTTTTGGTTTTGGGGAGAAAAAATCAACAGGTCAAATTATTAAAGGAGAAGGAACTACAAACAAAGATTGGTGGCCCAATCGATTAGATTTAAGCGTACTTCGACAAAACAGTGCACTATCTGACCCAATGGGTGAGTCATTTGATTATGAGGCAGAATTTAAAAGCATCGACTACCAAGCGTTGAAAAAAGACATCGCAGCTATGATGACTGACTCCAAAGAATGGTGGCCTGCAGATTTTGGAAACTACGGTCCATTTTTTATCAGAATGGCGTGGCACAGTGCAGGAACTTATCGTACAGGTGATGGACGAGGTGGTTCAAGAGAAGGACAACAACGTTTTGCTCCAATAAACAGTTGGCCTGACAATGCGAACTTAGATAAAGCAAGAAGATTGCTGTGGCCAATCAAGCAGAAGTATGGTAAAAAGATTTCCTGGGCAGATTTAATGATTTTAACAGGTAACGTAGCCTATGAAACCATGGGATTCGAAACCATTGGGTTTGCAGGTGGACGAGAAGACGTTTGGGAACCAGCAAGCAATGTATATTGGGGTTCAGAAAGCAAATGGTTGGATGACAATCGATATTCGAAGGATAGAGAATTAGAAAAACCGTTAGCAGCTGTTCAGATGGGGCTAATCTATGTGAATCCAGAGGGACCGAACGGAAAACCGGATCCAGTTGCAGCAGCAATCGATATTCGTGAGACATTTGGAAGAATGGGAATGAACGACGAAGAAACAGTCGCTTTAATTGCTGGTGGACATACTGTGGGTAAAACGCACGGAGCTGCAAAAGACGATCATTTAGGAGCTGGTCCTGAGGGAGCCGATATTGAAGAACAAGGTTTAGGTTGGAAAAGTAACTACGCTAGCGGAAAAGGAAAAGACGCCATCACTTCTGGTATAGAAGTTATCTGGACAGAAACTCCTACACAATGGAGTCAGGGATTTTTTGAAAGTTTATTTGAGAATGAATGGGAATTGACCAAGAGTCCTGCTGGGGCGCACCAATGGGTGGCTAAAAATCCAAAGAAAATGTATCCTGATGCATTTGATAAGGACAAAAAGCACAAACCTACCATGCTTACTACCGACCTTTCATTGAGAGAGGATTCGATTTATGAAAAGATTTCTAGACGATTTTATAACAATCCAGAAGAATTTGAAGCTGCTTTTGCAAAAGCTTGGTTTAAGTTGACTCACCGCGACATGGGACCAAAATCAGCCTACATCGGACCTGAAATTCCAAAAGAAGATTTTATCTGGCAAGACCCAATTCCAGCGGTTGATCATGAGTTAATTTCTGCAGCAGATATCAAGTCATTGAAAACTGAAATATTGAGCTCTGCTCTTTCATCCAGCGAATTAATAACTACCGCTTGGGCATCTGCATCCACTTACCGTCAATCAGACAGAAGAGGTGGCGCAAACGGCGCTAGAATTAGACTAGAACCACAAGTAAACTGGGAAAGTAATAATCCTGAACAATTGAAAAAAGTGCTCAAAGTTTACGGACAAATTCAATCTGATTTTAATGCCAAGTCCGGAAAGAAAAAAGTGTCAATGGCCGACCTAATTGTATTGGGTGGTTCAGCAGCAATCGAAGAAGCAGCTAAAAAAGCAGGCTTCCCGATTGAGGTTCAATTTACTCCTGGAAGAATGGATGCGACACAAGAAAAAACAGATATTGAAAGCATCGCATTCCTTGAGCCTATGGCAGACGGTTTCAGAAACTACCAAAAGAAAGAATATACATTTACCACAGAAGAGTTATTGGTAGATAAAGCGCAATTGCTCAATCTAACTGCTCCTGAAATGACTGTTTTAATTGGTGGAATGCGAGTCTTGGATGCTAATTATGACCATTCTGAGAAAGGTATTTTTACCGCCAATAAAGGAACGTTGACCAATGATTACTTTGTAAACCTGTTGGACATGAATACCACTTGGAAAGCGACTTCAGATTCAAAACTTGAGTTTGAAGGTAGAGACAGAAACACCAACCAAGTGAAATGGACGGCTACTCGAGCAGACTTGATTTTTGGATCGAATTCAGAATTAAGAGCAATCGCTGAAGTGTATGCGAGTAATGATGCAAAAGAGAAGTTTGTGAAAGACTTTGTAAAAACATGGACCAAAGTAATGAACCTTGATCGCTTTGATTTAAATTAATAAGTTGATAACCTATTAAGGTATAGTTTTAAAGCAGTTCAGGTTAAAATCTGGACTGCTTTTTTAACTCCCATCAAACTATAAATAGTCTCACGAAACCTACGATAAACTAAAAATAACAAATTGAACGATTGGTTGTTTATTGGACAGATCAATAAAAGGGACCATTCTCAGAGATATTTCATTTATAAAGGTGATAAGGTGAATTTGGTCTTTTCTTGTTAATTGAATGTTAAACAAAACCAACCGATGTCTGAAAGCGAAGCAACAAAAATTAGAGCCTTAGAAGAAGAACTCAAAATATTGAAAGAACAATATATTTCTCAATCAGGGATGTTTGAGATGACTTCTATTTACTTAGATAATCTTCGAGAAGATTTAAAGCGATCTGAAAAAAAGCAAAGCGAAGCCAATAAAAAAATCACAGATAGCATTAATTATGCTAGGCGAATACAAGACGCTTTTGTAGTAGATGAAGGTACTTTGAGAAAAATCCTTCCCCAATCATTCATTTTTCAAAAAGCGAAAGACATTGTAAGTGGTGATTTTGTATGGGCATATAAAAATGAAAACAGCGTTTATGTCGCTGCAGGAGATTGCACAGGCCATGGTGTTCCAGGTGCTATGTTGTCTATTTTTGTGATCAGTATGCTCAATCAGATTGTCAGCAATTCCTGCAACGAACCGCCATCAGGGATTCTTTACCGACTAGATGTGTTGATGCAAAAATACTTGAGTTTATACAACGATCAAATTAATGACACTGCAGAGATCTCATTGATTAAGCTAGACATAGAAAGCCAAAAATTGGAGTATGCAGGTGCTAAACGCCCGCTAGTAAGAATTAGAAATAATAATATTACTATTTTTAAGGGTAGAAGATTTATTTTGGGGAATTTTGATCGACGAATTGAAGACATTATTGATCAAGAAATAGACATTCAGAAAGGTGATGTGATTTACACCTTCTCAGATGGATTTGTCGACCAATTCGGAGGAGAAAAAAACAAAAAATATACAACAAAAAGATTGTTAGATTCTTTACAAAGTATTTCTGACACCCCTATTGACCAACAAGGGTCAAAGCTTTCTTCCATTTATAATGATTGGATTGGAGAGTATGATCAAATTGATGATGTGTTGGTATTGGGAATACGGATATAAACAACAAACAAGACCTAAAACAAATGAGTAAATCAGCAACAGATATTCTACCAACACTTTCATTTCCTTATGAATGTGTAATATCTAAAGAGTATGGTAAAGTTTTTATTTTACAGGAACAACACATTATGATTTGTGAACTGACAAAGGAATACGTTACCATTGAAAACTTTAAAGAGATCTTTCTAGAAACGATCCCATTTATAAAAACGCACAATATCAAAAAGTTTATTTTTGACAAACAACATTTAAAAGTGTTCCACCAACCATCAATGGAATGGTATTTTGTGCATTGGAAAAAAGAAATCTTTGAATTGGGCTTATCGGTGCATCGAAAAATTTTACCTGAACAACCTTCATTTCGATTAGCTGTAGAGGCTGGACGTTCCAAAATTATGGCAGAATATCAAGATACCATTATCTCGAAATTAGACATTCAGTACAAGGACAACATCAAAGAAGCCATTGAAAGTTAGAAAGGTATAAACAGAGTTAAAGTTAGGTTCCAAGCTAAATAATAAATCATTAATTGTCAGTGAAAATGAAAAACTACAACTGGGAAACATTTACCAAGAAAATAGCTATCAAAGCTGAAATGACTGAATTGTATGCAGCTTGGACCATACCTGCAGCAATCGAAAAATGGTTCTTGAGTAAAGCCGAATTTGCCAAAACCGACGGCACTAAAGTTGCTCCTAATAGTCACATCACTGCAACTAATAGTTATGCTTGGTCTTGGCACTTATTCGATCAAGTAGAAACGGGAAAGGTAGTGATGGCCAACGGCAAAGATCAGTTGCAGTTTACCTTTGCAGGCGACTGCCTAGTTGATGTGCAATTGACACCACAAGAAGATCATGTCATTGTGAGTTTAACGCAAAGTAATATCCCTACAGACGTTCAATCCAAGCAGGGCATTCGATTGGGCTGCGAATCTGGATGGTCCTTTTTTCTTCTCAACTTAAAATCCGTTTACGAAGGAGGGTTAGATTTGCGCAATAAGAATGAAGCATTTCAAGGGATGCTGAATAATTAAATTAATGAATTCTCTACTTTCCACCATTCAAGAAAAGCTCTATACGCCTTGTTCGCTGCTAATTACCAATTTAGAAATTGAAAAAGAAGGGAAAGAATATGATGCTTGTCATTTTCAGCTCAACAACCGCACTATTATTTGTAGAAACGCCAAAGTAACGCCCAAAAAAGCTGGTCTGTTTGTGACCTTTTGGAAGCGGGATTCAAATGGCATAACCACTCCATTTGACGAAAATGATGCCTTTGATTTTTATGTTATCAATGTGAATGATTCCAATAGAATCGGTCAGTTTGTGTTTCCTAAATCGGTGTTGATAGAAAAAGGAATTACCACCACCTCTAAAAAGGATGGCAAACGAGGTTTTCGGGTGTATCCTTCTTGGGACAAGGTGAGCAGCAAACAAGCCATTAAAACGCAGCAATGGCAGTTGAATTACTTTATTGCCATTGACCCGAACTTGGATTTAGAAACAGTAAAAGATCGATATCGTATCTAAAATGAAGCACTCCATAGAAACACCCAAACCTTCGGATTATACAGAAATCGTAGAAGTTTGGGAATCATCGGTTAGAGCCACTCACCATTTTCTAAAAGAAGATGATATTATCTTCTTCAAACCACTTATCTTAAATACCTATTTAGATGCAGTTGAATTGAGGTGCGTTCGAATAGATAATCGCATCATTGGATTTTTGGGCGTCGCAGATCACCACCTCGAAATGTTATTTATACATCCAGATTATAGTGGCCGAGGAATTGGAAAACGGCTTTTGCACTTCTCCATTGAGTCATTGAACGTGCAAAAAGTTGATGTGAATGAACAGAATGATCAAGCTGTTGATTTCTATCTGCACTGCGGTTTCCAAGTAGTAAGTCGCTCGGAACTGGACCCTACAGGAAGGCCCTACCCCATTCTGCACCTTCAATTGAAAAAATAGACTGTTAAAAAACACAAAAAATAGCTCCATCTTGTATTAGCAGATATTTTATTCCTAATATTGCAAAGTAAACCAATTTAGTTTTTTTGGTTTACTTATATAGATTGCATGAAAGTAGGAGATATCCATACAGAAGAATTAGTAGTTGAGAAAGCAAGAGAGCTACTCCTTAAATATGGGGTGAAAGGATGGAACATGATTGACCTGTCTCGTGAATCTAATATGTCTAAACGAACTTTGTATAAAATCATCGGGTCAAAAGAAGACCTACTTTTCAAAATCATTCAGGGCAATATTAAAAATGAAATCACTCGTTTGAAGAAATACTTACAAAGCGATAAATCATTTCCAGTATTGTTGAACAATTTAAGTCAACAAATAACCGATGGATTTGATGATTTCATTTTAGCTAATATTAAAGCCATACGTGTTGAATACCCGAGAATAAAAGAACGAGAAGAAAAATACATCGCCGATCAAGGGCAGTTTTTATCCTTGTTCTTTCAGAAAGGAAAAGATGAAGGTTGCCTCGATGCTGATGTAGATGTTCACTCTTTGGTGATCATTGTAAAATCATTAATTGAATTCCATATGGTGAGGTGTAATAATAAAACAGAATTTAAAACAGAAATGGGAAAAGTATTGAGCACCTTTTTTACGTGTATTTTGAAATAGGCTCTTTTTTTTGTCAAAAAGTAAACTACAAAAACCAAAACAGTTTAGTTAGAAATTAAATAATTAAAATGGATATAGAGACAAACATTATTAATCGATCATCAGAAATGTACCTCAAGCTAGGTTTCAAGAGTGTGACTATGGACGATGTCGCTTCGGAAATGGGAATTTCTAAGAAGACGATTTACCTATATTTTAGTAACAAGAGAGAATTGGTGGAGGCAGTTATCAATTCAATTTTCGCACAAGTTTCCGATAGAATAAGTGAATTGATGAATTTAAACTTAAACCCTATTGAAAAGCTTTTTAAAATGAATGATTTTTTAGACGATGTGTTGAAGAATGAAAACACTTCTCCCTTTTATCAATTACAAAAATTCTACCCCCAAATATATAAAACTCTAATTACAAACCAGCTTACTCAAATCAACGAATGCCTCATTAATAATCTAAAACGAGGAATGGATCAAGGTCTTTATCGCCACGATATTAATGTAGATGAGATGAGTCGCTTTTACTTAATCGGCATCAACGGAATCAATGATCTACAATTATTTAACACTCCAAATTTTAACAAAATTAATTTACAAAGCACTCATTTAGAGTATCATTTAAGAGCCATTTGCACTACTAAAGGAATCCAAATTTTAGAATCAATTAATAAAAACAAATAAAACAACCATGAACAAAATAATCATAGCGGTTCTACTACTTCTGGCAATTGAGACCAATGCGCAAGAGAGCCAATCGCTTACGTTGAAAGATGCCATCACCTACGCCCTTCAAAACAAGTCAGATGCAAAAAAGGCGAAGCACAACATTGCAAACAGTGAATACCAAATTCAGGAAGCCCGTTCTAGAGCCTTACCTCAAATCTCCATTAATGGTGGTGTGACTTACAATCCAATTCTGCAAACGACCGTAATTGACGGAAGCGCTTTTGGTGGCGGTTCAGGCCCAATCAAAGCGGCTTTAGGTCAGGATTGGAGCTCTAGTGCAGGAATTAGTTTCAACCAAACTTTGTTTGACCAAGCAGTTTTTACAGGCTTAAAAGCGGCTAAAACCACTCGTGAATTCTATCAAATCAACGAACAATTGACGGAAGAGCAAGTGATAGAAAATGTGTCGAATAACTACTATCAAGTTTATGTTTTACGTCAGCAAATTGCATTGGTAGAAACCAATTTAGAAACCACAACCAAGGTTCGTGACATTGTAAAAGGACAACTAGAAAATGGTTTGGCAAAAAAAATTGATTTAGATCGAATGAATGTGAATCTATCGAACATTAAAACTCAAAAACAACAATTGATCAATGCGATGCAACTGCAGGAGAATGCATTGAAGTTTTATATGGGAATGTCAATCTATTCAGCCATCACCATTCCTGAAGAAGAATTTGCGGTGACGCCATATACCAATCAAGATTCATTGAACCCAAACAATCGAAGTGAATACCAATTATTAAAGAAACAAGAAGAATTATTGACCCTACAAAAGAAAGCAATGACGGCGGGCTACGCTCCTACTCTTTCGCTTTCTGCCAATTACAATTACTTGGGTCAAGGTAATCAGTTGCCTTGGTTTGCAACTCCTTCAGAAGGGGTGTATTGGTCTGACTTTTCTGCCATTGGGTTGAGCCTAAAAATTCCTCTTTTCACTGGATTTAGCACACGGTCAAAAGTGGGTCAAGCCAAAGTACAGTTAAACATATTACAGGAAGATCTAAAAGACACCCAATTGGCATTGGACTTAGATTATAAAAATGCAACGACTCAGATTAGCAATAGCATTATCACGCTAAAAAGCCAAAAAGAAAACATGGAATTAGCGGAAGAAATTCAGAGAAACATCAATAACAATTATTTACAAGGTCTGGCCTCGTTAACGGATCTTTTGGATGCTGAGAATGCATCTATAGAGGCCCAAAACAACTACACTTCAGCAGTTTTAGATTACAAACTAGCAGAAATCCAATTATTAAAATCTAAAGGAGAATTAAAAACATTAATCAATAACTAAAATGAATAAGTACCTAAAAGTCGGAATAATCATCATCGCATCTCTTGCCCTAATCGGTTATGTTTTATCGAACAACAAAAAAGAGAATGAAGAAAAAATAGCTATAGTAGCCGAAGGCAATGCTAGCGTTGCTGTGAAAGTAGCCAACGTAAAATCTGAAGTAATATCGTTGGATTTCGTTGCCAATGGAAACTTTCAACCCATTCAAGAACTAACTTTCTCTGCTGAAAAAACAGGACGAGTAGTTGAACTATTTGCTAAAGAAGGCGACCAAGTGACGATTGGACAAACATTAGCCATCATGAGAGGCGATGCCATTAACGTGAGTGCAGAAGCGGCAGAAGTAGCTTACCAAAATGCCAAAACAGATTACAGCCGTTTTGAGAATGCCTACCAAACAGGTGGTGTAACTAAACAGCAATTGGATCAAGCTAAAGTAGCGTTAAAAAATGCGGAAGCCAATTACGAGCAAGCCAAAATCAATTTGGGCGATACCAAAATTAAAGCGCCAATCAATGGAATCATCAATAAAAGGTTTATTGAAAAAGGTTCTATGTTGACAGCAACTCCTACTACCAACCTATTTGAAATCGTAAATGTCTCAAAACTAAAACTGAACGTTACAGTGGATGAACGTCAAGTTACAACACTAAAAGTTGGTGACGAAGTCAACATCAAGGCGAGTGTTTATCCTAACCAACAGTTTAAAGGTAAAATCACATTCATTGCTGCAAAAGCTGACAATACATTGAATTTTCCTATTGAAATTGAAATCGAAAACACTGAGGACAAGCAATTGAAAGCCGGAATGTACGGAACTGCAACCTTCTCATCAAGTGAGTTGCAACAGAAAATGACCATTGTACCTCGAACAGCATTTGTAGGAAGTGTGAGCAGCAATCAGATTTTCGTCGTAGTAGATGGAGTTGCAAAGTTAAAAACGGTAACTGCTGGTAAAATCATCGGTGATCAAGTAGAAATTTTAAATGGATTAACTGTCGGAGAGGTCATTGTAACTACTGGTCATATCAACTTAGAAGACGGTAACGAAGTAGAAGTTATCAATTAATTGAACGTGACTAAAAACAAATTAACAAGATGAAAATAGCAGAAATATCTATAAAACGACCCTCCATTATTATTGTATTCTTTACAATGCTAATTCTAGGGGGAGTTTTTAGCTACACCCAATTGGGGTACGAATTGATTCCCAAATTTGAAACGAATGTGATTTCAGTAGCTACCATATACCCAGGAGCTTCTCCTAGTGAAATTGAAAACACGGTAACCAAAAAAATAGAAGATGCCATCGCATCATTAGAGAACATTAAGAAAATTGACTCTAAGTCATACGAAAGTTTGTCCATTGTATCCATTACTTTAACCTCAGAAGCGGATGTCGATATCTCGATGAACGATGCGCAACGAAAAATTAATGCCATCCTCGCAGACTTACCTGATGATGCTGATCCTCCTTCTTTGTCAAAGTTCTCATTGAGTGATTTACCCATTATTACTTTAGGTGCTTACGGAAAGATGGATGAAGCCGCCTTTTATGACTTGATTGACAAAAAAATATCTCCTGTATTGTCTCGGGTAAATGGTGTTGCTCAGGTAAACATTATCGGTGGACAAGAGCGTGAAATTCAAGTCAATTTAGATGCTACGAAATTGCAAGCTTATGGTTTATCAATTCCTCAAGTGCAACAAATGATTTTGGCTTCTAACTTGGATTTCCCTACAGGAAACATTCAAACGAGAGAACAGAAAATACTGATTCGTTTAGCCGGAAAATACAAAGATGTAGATGAATTGAGAAACTTAATTGTATTGGACAAAGGCGATGTACAAGTAAGGTTGAAAGACTTAGCAGATGTTCAAGACACACAAAAAGAGGCAGAAAAATTAGCTAGAGTAGATCAAAAAAGTGCAATCATTTTACAAATTGTAAAGCAGTCGGATGCGAATGCTGTAGCTGTAAGTGAGGACGTATTAAAAACAATTGCAACTTTAGAAAACGATTACAAATCCAATGAATTGAAGTTGGAAGTTGCAAAAAACAGTACCAACTTCACCTTGGAAGCAGCTGATTCGGTGATCCATGATTTATTGATTGCAGTAATCTTGGTGGCTTTTGTTATGTTGTTTTTCTTGCACAGTATTCGAAACTCATTGATTGTAATGGTTTCTATTCCTGCTTCATTGGTCGCCACATTCATTGGAATTTATTTATTCGGATATACCTTAAACTTAATGAGTTTATTGGCTTTATCTCTAGTAGTAGGTATTCTGGTGGATGATGCCATCGTGGTGCTCGAAAACATTTACAGACACATGGAAATGGGTAAAAACAAGGTACGTGCTTCTTATGATGGAACGGCAGAAATTGGGGCAACAGTAACTTCTATTACCTTAGTAATTGTGGTGGTTTTCTTACCAATTGCCATGAGTTCAGGTTTGGTATCAAACATCATTACCCAATTCTGCGTCACCGTTATTATCGCTACTCTCCTATCTTTAGTGACTTCATTTACATTGATTCCATGGTTGTCCTCTCGATATGGCAAACTAGAACACATCACAGGGAAAAACCTTTTTGGAAGAATTATTTTGGCCTTTGAAAGTCGATTGACCCAATTCACCAACTGGATTTCAGGATTACTGACCTGGTGTTTAGATCATTATAAAAGTTCATTGGCTGTTGTTTTGGTCATTTTCTTTAGTGCCATTGCATTGTTGCCTGCTGGATTTATTGGAGGAGAATTCTTTGCTCGATCAGACAGTGGTGAATTTTTAGTACAGATCGAAATGCCAAAAGATGCCTCATTGGAGCAAACAAACTTTATGACTCAAAAAGCAGAAGCGTTTTTAGCGGCACAAGAAGACATTAAAAGTCAGTTTACTACGGTAGGGCAAACCAGTGAAGGAATGGGAGCTTCTCAATCTACTGCTTATAAATCTGAAATCAACGTTAAAATGGTGGATCAGAGTGAGCGAACGGACGATGCCTATGTTTATGCTGCAAAAACCAAACGTGAATTACAGAAAGTATTGGTTGGAGCAAAAGTAAAAACGGTTCCAATCGGAATTATCGGTACGGCAGAAAGAGCAACACTAGCGTTAATTGTAACTGGACCAAATGTAGAAAGTGCCATGAAATTTGCAACGCAAGCTAAGGATGAGTTGGCAAAAATTCCCGGAACCACAGAGATTAAATTATCTGTAGAAGATGGTAACCCTGAGGTGAATGTACAAGTAGATCGTGATAAAATGTCGGCATTGGGATTGAATCTACAAACAGTAGGTATGACGATGCAAACTGCTTTTAGTGGAAACACTGATGGTAAATTTAGAGCCGGAGAATACGAATACGACATCAACATTAAGTACAATGCATTCGATAGAAAAAGCATAACTGATGTGAGTAATCTGATCTTTGTAAACAATGCTGGTGAGCAAATTAAATTGACACAGTTCGCTACGATTACTGAAGGTTCAGGACCTAGTCAGTTAGAGCGTAGAGATAAGTCAGCATCTGTTACTGTACAAGGACAAAACATTGGAGTACCTTCTGGAACTATTGTAGCGGAATGGAAAGAACGACTAGAACAATTGGAAAAGCCTGCGGGAGTAGGCTATATATGGGGAGGTGATCAAGAAAACCAAAGCGAAGGTTTTGGAACATTAGGAGTCGCTATGTTAGCAGCTATTATCTTGGTTTATTTGGTAATGGTCGGATTGTACGACAGTTTTGCTCATCCTTTTGTGGTATTATTCGCTGTCCCCCTTTCATTTATTGGAGCATTGTTAGCCTTGGCATTGACCAACAATTCATTGAACATTTTTACTATTCTTGGGATCATTATGTTGATTGGATTGGTTTGTAAGAACGCCATTATGTTGGTGGATTTTACAAATCAGAGAAGAGCAGCTGGAGAATCCATCAGAACAGCGTTGATTCAAGCGAATCATGCTCGTTTACGTCCAATTTTAATGACCACCATTGCCATGGTATTTGGTATGTTGCCGATTGCATTAGCTTCAGGAGCAGGTGCTGAATGGAAAAATGGATTAGCTTGGGTAATCATCGGTGGTTTGATCAGTTCTTTATTCTTGACTTTAATCGTGGTACCTGTGATTTATGAAATCATGGAAAAATTGATTGCAAAGTTCAGCAAAGGAGAAAAAGTGGATTATGCTACTGAGATGGTAGCGAATTATGAACCTAAACATATCAGTGAAGATGGATTTAATCCAGATCACATATAATGATTCTTTTAAGTTTGGATTAGTTTGTAGTTTGGAAAAGCGAATGCCTTTAGGGGTGTTCGTTTTTCCTTTTTTAGAGCAATTAAATTGGAGAAATGGCGATAGATGAGTTATTTTGGTATACTCAAATAAAAACGATGAAATTATACACAACCATCCCCAAAGCTCTACTTCCCTATTTCGAAGAAGAAATCAAGCAATCCAAGACAGAGTTCGATAATGGCAACCTCGCCAACGCATGGCATCATTTGGAGCGGGCACACATTATCGGCCAGAAATACCCCATGGCACATTCCTTTGTTCATTGGAAAATGCTGCAATTTGGAATTAAAATAAAAAGCAGTAAGGAAGTCGTTGGACAAATCCCAAGGCTATTAGTAGGAGGAGTAAAATCCTTTGTCGGAAAAGTACCGGTTGGCAACCCTGGTGGCGCCAATGTTCCTCCCATGAAACCGTTTCCGATTGATCCTGAATTGCAGAGTATATTTGAGAAAGCAGGAGTTACAACAACCTAAAATGGGCTAATTTCCAATACCGTTTGTGTAATTCTATTGGTGTTTTGAACCCTGTAGAAATACCTTTACCATTCTAAACCAACTCCCTAAAATTGGATCACAATGGTAAAAAAAACAATTAAAATACTCGGAATAATACTAAGTATACTGTTCCTTTTCTTTGGAGTTAATTTATACTGCTCTAGAGCAATAGATAATGACATACTGATGGATTCAGTAGAAGATACCAAAGAAACATTTGGCGACTTCAGTAAAAATGACAACCTCAAAATGTTCGAATTAGAGAGTTTTCGATACTCCATTCTTAAAACATATGGACTGGTTTCCAAAAAGCTAGCTGTATTCAATAACATTACCATCTCCCCGATGGCTTATCTAAGCGATGGATTGGTGGTGACAGGAGTCATCGTTTCTCCTAGAATGAAAGGCAATTATCCAGTCATCATATATAACCGAGGCGGCAATCGTGATGCAGGAAGCATTAGTTTTAGGATGATTCAAAAACACATGGCATTTTTGGCTGACAAAGGATATATCGTAGTGGCTTCTAATTACAGAGGAAACCGAGGAAGCGAAGGAAAAGAAGAATTTGGTGGCGCCGATGTAAACGATGTCATGAACCTCATTCCTATTCTTGATGAAATTCCTTCTGCCGACACTTCAAGAGTTGGAGTTTTTGGACACAGTCGAGGTGGCATAATGACCTACAAAGCATTGCAAAACAAAGGAGTTTTTAAAGCCGCTGTGGTAATGGCTGGCTCTACCGACCTGTTTGAGAGCATTAAAAATAGACCAGAAATGGAACAATACGTTTATTCTGAAGTAATTCCCGATTACTCCCTTCAAAAAGATGAAAAATTGAAAGACCGTTCTGCAGTTTACTGGCCAGAAAAAATAGACCGAGTGCCGTTGTGCATACTACATGGCACAAGCGACAAACGAGTGGCGTATAACACAGCTACCACTTTTACCGACCGACTTACTTTGCTCCACTTTCCGTATCAGTTTGTGACTTTTTTGAACGACAACCATATCTTAAGTAACCATCAAAAGGAATCTCAAAACATTATCGTGAATTGGTTTAATCGCTATTTAACCAATCAACAGCCGTTTGATGTTGGACAAAGAATGGTAGAGATTCAATAGATATTGGAGCATCAAAACCATCATCCCGTAGATTATTCGTGAGATAGATTTCTGTTGGTGAAACAGAAATCTACCTAAAATTTAATCCCCTGTTTTTTTACTCATTCGTCTAAGTTGCATTGTAAAAAAAAAGAAGAAGTGGAGCCAACCGCTGACGATTATATTTCACCCCAATTTCAAATCTATTTCTTAGCTTGCACTTGCCTTTTTGGCAGTGAAACACATTATTGGGAAATCACCGATACTACTGCTTCGCAACACATTTCTTATAAAGGCTACCTTATGAATCTTGAAATTAACTTAGAAAAAATAGCACAAATTGCCATTGAAAAACAACGAGATAATGTTTCTTTTGGAAATTACCTAAAAATTCAAGACGCTAAAAAGGTAGATGAAATTGTGCATCGATTGAACAATGAAATCACACCAAAAATAAGCTGTGTCGATTGTGGAAATTGCTGTCGAAACCTAAGGCCTGTAGCTACTGAAGAAGCCATGCGTCCCTTTGTAAAGCCCGAGAACATTGAAACGTATAAATATGTAAAAGGATTTGAGTGTAAAAACTTGGACTGTAATATGTGTACTATTTACGAGGCCCGGCCTGAAGAATGTCGCCAATATCCCTATTTACATCGGGATCAATTTGTAACCAGAACTTCTGAATTGATTCAGAACTATGAAGTTTGCCCGATTATATTCAATGTTTTTGAGCGCTTAAAAACGGAATTGGATTGGGCAGCGCAACCTACAAAAATTTAAAACCAATAATAACTCATGAGACAGATAAATAAAAATACACTCATAACCATTTCATTGCTATTTATTTCAAGTATTGGATTCAGCCAAAACCGAGAAATAAAAATCAAATTTATTAGTAATTGTGGGCTGTACCTGACTGATGGAACCACTGACATTTATACTGATTTTCCATACCGTTCGGGTGCATTTATCTATCATGAATTTGATGATGCCGAACTGGATAGTATTAAAGACAACGCTACTTTCATTTTTACACATGCGCATGGAGATCATTACTCTAGCAAGAACATGAGGAATGTTATCAAGAACAAGAATGGAAAAAAATATGGAAAATGGAACATTGAGGAACTCGAAAATTTATCGAACACCATTCCAGACTTTGAAATAATAGCCTTCAAAAACAAACACCAATTCTCATTTGCGCACTACTCCTACTTGATCACCTGGCATGGAAAGAAAATATTTTTGTCAGGCGATGCTGAAAGTACAGCCACCATTGAAGGAATTAAAGCAATGGATTGGGCGTTTGTGCCGGGTTGGTTGCTTAACTCCATTTTTAGAAATGAACTAAAAATAGATACTAAAATGTTTGGACTATACCATATCGGTCCAAAAGATGACATTCAAGTAGATGATCCTAAAATTTTAGTTTTAGACAAATCAGGAGAAACGATTACCATTCCCTATTAAGCCACACAATCTCAACATTCTATTTTCGTTATTGTCCTTTCATAATCTTTATACATTTATGATATGATAGTAAAAAATCTACTTACTACACTCCTATTCGTTTGGACCTTCTGTCAGTTAACAGCTCAGAATCATTTTTATAATCAATTGGCTGACTCCGCAAAGACGCTAACAAAACAAAATGTTCAATACGATGGAAGCTATTATCAATTAGACTATCCCAATGGCGATGTACCAAAAAATAAGGGAGTGTGCACCGATGTTGTAATTCGAGCCTACCGAAAGGTTGGAATAGACCTGCAAAAGGAAGTGCATGAAGACATGTTGAAGCATTTTGAATTGTACCCAAAAAACTGGGGGTTAAGTCGCCCTGACAAAAATATCGACCATCGACGTGTTCCTAATTTAATGACCTACTTTTCAAGACATGGGAAAGAGAAAACTATCACCACTTCTTCGAGCGACTATATTCCAGGAGACATTGTTTGTTGGGATCTAGGGAGCGGATTGACCCATATTGGAATCGTAACCAAGAAAAAAAGTAGAGATGGCCAACGCTATCTTATTGTCCACAACATTGGCGGCGGACAAGTTTTAGAAGATTGTTTGTTTCGATTTAAAATAATTGGACATTATCAATTTAATAAAAAAACGCCCTAAATCATTAATATTAGTCCAATAATTCAATGGATTAAGACTCGAATTCCATTTTTTAATTTATCTTTAAAACTCAATTTCTAAACCGTTTGAAGAAAATTAAAGTCCAATGAAAATCAACAACCTTATACCCCGAAACGAAATTGATGAGAATGACAAGCTACGTAAAGCATTCGATCAATTTCAAAAATTCATTTTAATCCTAAATAAAAGGGAGTTACCACAAGAAGTTACTGAAAAAATCAATGATTTTGTAAAAGAAATCAACGAGTGTTCGGCTAGTGATTTGAAAAGCCAGCTTCGAAAAAATCAGGCAAAAGTTGTTCAACTTCTCGAAAAAGAATTAAAAATGGTACCCATTAATCATCATAGAAAAACGTGGTTGGCTTTAGGAATGGCAGCCATTGGAATTCCAATTGGGGTTAGTTTTGGAATTAGTTTAGGCAATATGGCCTTTATCGGAATAGGATTGCCTATCGGAATGGCAATAGGACTAGGAGTTGGAACGAAAATGGACAAAGCAGCTAAAGCAGAAGGCCGACAACTTGAAATTGAATTAATACATTAGAAATCAAACTAACCACCTATTATTTATGCCAACCAAAGACCGAATCAAACTTCCCTTTACTTATGACGTTGCCAAAATGCACGAAGAATGCAAAGCGCTTCAGTTGCACCAATTTGAATATTACGATGTGATCCACTTGCGATCTCCTGCACACTTAGTAGACACTTCAATACCCTTTCCTCCTCCTGCGGCCGATTTTGCTGATGGAACGTGGACGGATTGGATGGACACCAACGAACTCAAAAAAAGTCCATATTTGATGAGTATTGTGAATGGATTTAGAGATAAAATCGACGTTACACTTGTTCGGTTATTGCGGCTTTCATCTGGAGCTATAGTGAAAGAACATACCGACCCTACTTTGGCGCTAGAAATTGAAAAGTCAGTAATCCGACTGACCATTCCAATTGTGAAGCATGAATTGGTGGATTTCTATCTGAATGGCAGCATTGTGCCCATGAAGCCTGGCGAATGTTGGTATTTGAGATTAACCGATCCGCATAAGATAGAAAACAATAGCCCGATAGAACGCATCAATTTGACCATTGACATGCGACCGAATGATTGGATTAGAGGAATAATTAAGGAAAGTGAAAGCAAATTGAATGTACTGTAAACGCTCTCCACCGTTTTAATACTTTACGTTTCAACAGACTGTGCATTTTCTTCCTTTTTTAACTTATCTTCGGGTTTGGAAAAAATAATTTAACGAATTGATGGTGAATAGTTATCCGTTTTTGCGTGTCCGCCGTGGTGGAAATGTTTTTCTTGTTAGTTTTGAATCAACTAAATATAATTAACAATTAAAATATGGTTATGTCGTACTAAATGCTTCATATCAACTTGTTGTAGCCAATTAAAAAAATGAGACAAAATCTAACATTAGCTTTTCTCTTTACAGTATCGTTTGGAGTATTTGGTCAGAACTTGGACAAAGGAATATATGTTGGTAAAGGACTTCCTTTTACAATATGTTATCTTACTTACACGGACTCTATCATAGAAGTAGAATATTTCTATGAAAAGGGAAGCCAAATATTTGGACACTCCGTTGCGAAAAAACTTGAATTTGGAATGGAAAGCTTTTCGACTAAGCCAATTTTCCTTTCACCAGACGACAGTGTCAAAGTCTTCATAAAATCGGATCATTATTTAGTCAAACGAGAAGGAC
>NZ_JBSRUB010000008.1:0-8163 GCF_055129545.1 Acidiluteibacter sp.
TTGTGCTAAGTTTTAAGTGTAGGAATTAGTATCCACTTTTGGTATAAAAGATTGTTCTACTTTTCTAGCATCATCAATAATCTCAGATGGATACTTATAAAGTTCTAAAATCTTTAAAGCATTCCTAGTTTTCAGTCGGCCTATTTTTAATTGATGATCAAATAGAAGTTTTCCATTGGTAATGTGTTCACTAAAATGATAGAGTTCAAATTTTTCAGTGTTAAGTATGTCAGTCAATTCAATATCATGTGTGGAAACCAAGACAATGCACTTTCCTTTATTCAAATAGGATAGAATTGCTTTTCCACCGGATATTCGCTCAATGGTATTGGTTCCTTTAAAAATTTCATCCAACACAAATAAACAAGGTATTTCCTCAATTGAAGCATTTATTAATTCTTTTATTGCTAATACTTCTTCAAGGTAATAACTAGTATTTTCTAAGATATCATCCGTAATTCTAATGGAAGAGTATAATTTAAAATAGGGCGCTGTATACTCTTTGGCAAAACAAATATTTAATGTTTGAGCCAAAATACTATTGATTGAAATACTTCGGATGAAAGTCGTTTTGCCTGACATGTTTGAGCCAGTCAGTAAAAGACTGCTGTCGATTAATTGTAAATCATTGATCACACAGTTTTCAACTAATGGGTGGTAGATTCCTTTGGTGATAAGCTCTTTGTTTTCTATGAATTTAGGTTTGCAGGTAAGGTAATTACTTGCTTTTAGTGATGAAATGGAGATCGCCACATCTATTTCTCCTATAAAGTGAAAGAGTTGCTTTAATTCATTTCTTTTTGCAGTAATGGAGTCAATGAAACTGTAAAAAATGAGATACTCTAAATTAAAAACCACTTTTATTAACTCGGCCATTACCCAAATTCCTGCTGCAAATTCATTAGTTAGATTTTTCTCAAAGCTGATAAAGTCTGTTTTTAGTTTAATTTTTTCAACTTCCTTTATGAAGGTTGTATCCGAGAACTGTTCTTTAATGTCAGCAACTTTAATGAGTGTTTTTGCTACTTTAAGGGCTTTAGTTAATTGTCCTACACCATCTAGGTAACGAGAAATTGTCCATTTATTCTTATAATGAAAAATCATATTGGTGGTCACAATAGGAATGAGGAAAAGACCAAACAAGGGATTAATAAACCCTAATAGGATGCTCACTATTGATAATAAAGTTAATGTATAAACCAACCACAGTAGTTTTGGAGGTTCAATGGGTGTTGAATTGACAAGGTCTTCAAAATGATAAGCGTTATCTGAATTGAGTTGATCTAATTCTAATTGTACCTCTAAACGTAATTGATCATTTTTATCAAAAAGAAGGCTTAAGTTTTTGAACGGAGAAATAGATGATTGATGTTCAATTGTCCTTAACTTGTAATATAAAAATTGTTGTCCAATCTTTGAAGAAGTTCTGTCAATGACCTTAAAAACTTCATTTAGATCTAAATCACTGGCACATTTGTCTGAAATAATGTGAAAAGCATTCTCACTCTGATCGGTGTTTCTGTAATATTTTTCAATTGAATCAAAGTAAAATTCAGTATCATTTTTTGTTTTCCCCCAATTTCGGATCAGATAATCTTTCCTTTTTTGTCGTTTCTTTTTGCCCTTAGAACTTATAAAAACGACTATTATAATACAAACTATAAAAACACCCCAGTACCAAATCATAAATAGTCTGTAAATTTTTAAGTCAATTAATTAAAATGTGTACGTTGTAATCAATGTTTTATTGCTAATTACAACTCTCACAATAATTCTTCTTCAACACCTCAAAGTCCAACAATTGAAAGGAAACACCTTCGCCTAAGGAGGAGGTGAATAATTTGCAAAAGCGTTCATCATTTACATCAATTGCATTCAGGATGATTTCCTTGTAATCACTAGAGTTTACTATTTTTGAATCTGCCACTGTTAGGTTGATGTAGTAAAACAATAGATCTTCATCCGTATCTACTTTTCCGATGTATGGTTTGATCAATTTAGTTGCCCAATCGTACTTTCCATAGGCGACAAAGTATTGCGCTAATTTTAGTAAATCTTTTGAAGTTGGATTGATGTATTTATACTTCATAAAGATGTTTTTGAGATCTCTGTCTTTTGCTTTGTAGTCTCGCATAAACATATGGATTTCAGATTGAATGATGTTGTAGTTGATCAACATCCGATTCACTAATTTATCGGAAATTCCAATTCGTCCTAAAGCCTTTATTTCCTTTTCGAATTCAGCGGGATCTACTTTCTCATCCCCAATTAACCAAAGCTTAAACTTTAGAGAAACTAAATTGTAATTGATTTCTTTTGAGTTGGGTTTCATTTTCTTCAATTCTAAAAAGTCGTTGTAAGTAGAAGTGAGGTCTTCCTCATCTAGAAAATATTGAAAAACGGACTTCTGATTTTGCAATAAGCTGTATTCTTGTTGCTTTGGAATTTCAAGTTTCGAAAGAAAATTGTTTGGTGATTCATTATTGATCACTCGCTGAAAAGCTAAATTCATTAACTCTTTCGTTGTTTCTTCATCCTTATTCTCAATTGATTTCTTGAATTCTACTTGTATTTGTTCCTCTGTTAAATTGGTGAGTGTTGTCTTTTTCTCTATTTCAATTTCTACTATGGCTTTTCTGTGCTTACTCAGAATGGATTCCATTTTTGCGGCGTAGTCTTTATCTAATTTTTGCTTCACTTCCTCTTTTGATAAACCACTTAATGATTCAAATTCAGTCCCTTTTATATCTTGATAAAATTCTACCCAATTCTCAGTGCTTGCAATTTCGAATGTCACTTGTTGACTTTGAAATTCTTGCAAAGCATCAATAATACTCTTCGCTCTTTTTTCTTGCAATATGATGTTGTTCGCTTTACTGCCTTCAACAGAAGAATAAGCTCTGATATTGATGGTTTTAATGTCATATAGGTTCAAACTCAGGGAATCGTAAATCGGTAAAATATCTGCTTTGGTATAGGTGGATTTATTCTTCTCAAACGGAATCATGAAGTTCATTTTCTTGTATTGAAATGAAGTCGTTTTTTTGGCAGTTGTTTTAACACTGTCCATCTTTTTATCATTAAAAATTACAGTATCTGTATACAATCCCATGTCCAACAAATCCCATTTGTAGCGTTTTATGTTATAAAAGAAGGTGTAGTGACACACATTACTTTTTGCTAAAAGAATCAAGTTCAATTCAAACTCTTGGTCTCTAAATTTACTCGGCAACAAACCTAAATCAACGACCACTCTGCCATCAGGAAAAACACGCATTTTGTCTTTCATTTCCTTCAAATAAATTGGTTCGGTTAATGTTCCTCTGGATACACCAGTCGCCTTTGGTGTATTGCTTTTACCACATTCAAAATCTGATTTTACTAAGATATCTACACTCAATCCATCACTACTTTTCTTGAACAATTGATTGAACCAATCAATATCAGTCATCACAAAATACATTCGGCTAAATTCATCTACTTGCACACCAAAACTAACTTCTGATGGCATGGTATTGATGGTGTTAACACAATTGGCACATTTTGGACTCAAATTAACTCCAGGAGCAATGAGGTCATATTTATTTTGAGATTGGATGGTTGAGAAGCTAAACAGGAATGCAAGGGCAAAGAAATATTTCATATTGGTAGTTTCCTTAATTGGTCTAGGGATTCAGTAATTTAAAATTAAAGATACTATTTGTAACTAAACAGTTAATACCAAATCAAATTAAACGAATTGATTAGGGTGATGTTTTCTGATTAGGTAATGGTATAGGTTTTTATTTTTCTAGATGATTTGATTTACTATAATTTAGATTATTTTAGTAAAAATATATTTTACGATGAACGATAAATCTAAATTCACGCTAATTATTTCCTTTTTTATTTACTCAGTGGCATCTGCCCAGCTAAATGTGGTAGAATATAAATTGGATAATGGAATGAAGGTTTTCCTCAATCCGGATAAAAGCCAACATGATATATCAGGAGCTGTTGCAGTCAATACTGGAAGTAAGAATGATCCTGAGACAGCGACTGGAATTTCTCATTATTTGGAGCATTTGCTATTTAAAGGAACCACAGAATTAGGAACTTCTAATTATGCTGCAGAAAAAGTTCACTTGGATTCCATCTATTATTTCTACGATCAATTGGGTAGAACCACTGATGAGGATGTGAGGAATCAAATTCAAAAACGAATTAATTTTCATTCAGTTGAAGCGAGTAAATATGCCATGCCCAATGAATTTGATAAGCTATTGAAATCCATCGGAAGCACTGGAATCAACGCCTCTACGAGCAATGATTTGACGATTTATTACAATTCTTTTCCATCACATCAAGCTAATAAATGGTTGGATATTTACGCTCATCGGTTTCAAAATCCTGTTTTTCGTTCCTTCCAATCGGAGTTAGAAGTGGTTTACGAAGAGAAAAATAGAGCCATGGATAATATGCAACGCACATTAGTAGAGGCATTTTATACTGAATTTTATAAAGGACACCCTTATGGCGATAAAACTACTTTAGGCACGATAGATCACCTTAAAAATCCATCGTTGAATAAGATGTATGAATACTATAGAACGTATTACGTAGCGAACAATATGGCGCTAATTCTTACAGGTAATTTTGACGTGGAAGCCATCAAGCCAATGATTGAGAAAGCTTTTGGTCAATTAAAATCAGGAATTCTGCCTGAAAATAAGATTGCTGCTCCTAAACCTTTTTTAGGGAAGCAACTGTTTACAGATCGGTTGACTCCTATAAAAATAGCACTGTATGGTTTTAGAACTGTACCTATTTATCATCAAGATCATGCAGCGCTTGAAGTCGCAAGTTATTTATTGCAAAATGAAGCGGGGACAGGCTTTATTGATGATTTAACCAATAAAAACAAGGTGATGATGTCGTTTTCCTTTATGGATGCAATGGATGAAGCAGGTTGCCAGATATTTATCATGGTTCCAAAAGTGTTGGTTCAATCTTATGGAAAAGTAGACCGGTTGTTGAATGAACAACTCGATAAACTAAAAGAAGGTCAATTTACTGAGGAACGATTAGTATCTGTTAAAAATGAATTGTTTAAAGACATTCAGTTGAACATTGAAGATCCTAAAAGCAGGGTGTATTTAATTTCAGATGCATATAGAGCTGGCTTAAGTTGGGAAGAATTGAATAGCCGTTTATCAGCCATTCAAAAGGTGAGTATAGAAGATGTTCTGCGTGTGTCGAAACAATACTTTGGCGATAATTATTTTGCGTTTCGATCACGAACAGGGTTCCCGAAAAAACAGAAATTGAAGAAGCCAGCATTTGAACCCTTGCAGATTGATCAAAATCAAGAGTCTATTTATAGTAAAAAGTTCGAATCGATTATAGAAGCTGAACCACAGGAACGTTTCATTGACTTCAAAAACGATTTAGAAACGATTTCGCTTGGAGAAGAGAGTCAATTGTATGTGGTTGAAAATAAAATTAATGAGATTTATACTCTAGAAATTAATTTCCGAAAAGGAAGACAAAGTGAACCCAACTTAGAACCTTTGGATGTATTTATGAATATGGCATTTCCAAAAGGTCAAACTATGCTAGAGTTCAAGGAGAAAATAGGTGTTTTGGGGACTTCGTTGAGTATTGAGTCCACCAATAGGAATGTGGTTTTAAAGCTAACAGGAATTGAGCAAAACATGCCTGAATTGCTAACCTTAATCAATCAATTAATGATTGCACCAGAAATTGATGAAAATGGGATTAAAACCATCTCGAATGTATATAGAACTATACGAAAACAAGAGCAGTTAGATGGTGTGTTGATTGCAAGAGCAATGGCGCAGTATGGGATGTATGGATCTCAATCAGTTTATAAAAATCGCTTATCAATCAACGAAATAGAAGGCCTTAAAAAGGAAGATTATTTGGAGTTGTGGAAAAATGCAGTGAGTCACTCTGTTTCTATACACTTTAGTGGGAAAATGGATGGAAAAGCTCTACAGCAGTTGATTGAAGAGAAATTGACATTAAATTTTAACGGGCCTACAGAGGACGTTTACTCACCATCTTTTGTAGATAGAGCAAACAGTGAAGTGCTGTTGTTAGATAACAAACGATTGGTTCAATCACACTTGTTTTTTGTAAAAAAATCAGCTCCACTTAATACAGAGAAGTTTGCCGAAAGAAATGTGTTTAATCAGTATTACAGTGGCGGGTTTAGTGGAATTTTAACCCAAGAAGTGCGAGAATATCGTTCTTTGGCGTATGCTTCTGGAGGTTCTTATGAGTATAGTTTTGAACCAAAACCCACTGGTTATTTCTACACTTACATAGGCACTCAGGCCGACAAGACCAATTCGGCTGCTAAATTAACGAATGAAATTATTCAGGACATTCCTCAGAAACCTGAGCGATTTGATTTGTTAAAGCAGAACGTAATTCTAACCAAACAATCAGAAATGCCAAGCTTTCGTGAGTTAAGCAAGAAAGTAGAGGATTATCAGTTGATGGGATTTGAGAAAGATCCGAATGAACTTGCTCGAAATGAGTACAAAGACATGACTTTTGAAGATGTGATGTTGTACTATACTAGTTTCGTTCAGCGCTATCCTACTTTTTTAGGAATTCATGGAGATGCCAAACAATTCAATTTGCAAGAATTAGAAAGCATAGGAAAGGTTAGAAAAATCAAGCGGGAAGAGGTTATTCGGTTTTAACTGTAGCTTCAAAATTGGAGTTCGGCAAGATATTAATGCATCAAGCTTTTAGCTAGTTTTTATAAAAAAATCAGGTTAAGAGTTTGATCACTTCACCATACTCTATTTTTAAAATAATGAATTTTAATCATAAACGTGCTTCATAAAGTATTTTTCAAATCCTTTTACGCATTAATCAGAACTCTCTAATTTTTAACCACAACACTTTTCGGTTTAATAATTCAACTATTTGATTGTATCAAATGGTATTATCAAATGGAAGACGGCATTCTGTAAAAGTTAATGGGAAATAATACTGAATTGAATAAAAATTCGTTTGATAGTGTTCATATATTTAAAAACTAAAACACCTTTACTCACGAGAAATAATAAAATTTTCCAAACGATATGATTAGAATCTTACTAATAATCAGTCTTATTTTTAGTGTTTCAATTCTTAAAAGCCAAGACATCCCTTTTTCGGTTAGTGAAAATGGAAAGTATTATGGTCACTGTGTAAAAATTTCTCAGAATGAAGCAAGCTCTAATTTAGTGCAAGAGGCCAGTAACTACAAAAAGTATTATGAATTCAGGTATTACAGAGTAGATACTCAACTACCAATATTGAAATATCAATTTAAAGCCGATAAACTATCAGACATCAGTATTAAAATAAGTCCGGATGGAAAGACTGTAGCAATTGGTAACGGTCAGAAAACAGATGTTTTAAATGCTCAATCAAAGACGGTTGTGTATGAAACTTTCGGTGTGAATAATGTTACTTTTCCTTATTTAGATAACAGTTTTCTTATTACAGGCAAAAAGTACCTTAGGTTATATGATACTTATACCGCGGCACCAATTCATTCATATGAAAATACAGCTTTTAGTAAGGGGTATGGTCGAGTTTGGTTTAGTAAAGATGATCGATTTATCATTCAACAGAAATCGAAATCAAGATTCAATGTTTGGAATACAAATCAGAGTAAAAGAATAAGTTCGCAATCAGCAGATGACTTTTCAGTTGATTACCAAAACAATCGTTTGACGTTTATTCGAGGCTTAAGAATTAAAGCATTTTCACTAGACAGCATGCGTTTGGAGTATTCTCAAGATTTAAGAAGTGCCTTAAGAAGAACTGAGGTAAAAAACAAACAATTTCCTCTTTAATTTGAGACATAGTTATCCTAGGCTCAAAGATTCGAAAATAAGATTCTTTAAGTTTTTTTTATGCTATTAATTACTACTTATCTGGGCAATATTGAAACATGAGTTTCATCGTATGGTCTCCCTGATTTTGCGATAGCAAAACATTGTTTCAGTAGTTTATTTGTCACCGCAATTAAGGCTAGCTTCTTGCTTTTACCCTTATTTACGATACGTTCATATATACCTTTACATGCTTTATTATGTTTACAAGCATTGAAAGAACATAAAAATAAGAGGTTTCGGAGCTTTCTATTGCCAACTT